>CAZYBX010000217.1:0-2534 GCA_964645565.1 uncultured Planctomycetia bacterium
CCGTGAAGGCGTTCCTGCAGGGCAAAATAAGGTTTACGGATATAACCAAGGCCATAGAAAAGGCCTTGTCAAAACACAAAAGAATAACATTTCCTTCGCTCGATGAAATAGATGAAATAGGGAAATGGGCGGAAAGAGAGGTAGACAGGTTTTGCTTATCTCGGTTCTAAGCGTTATCATCGTTTTCAGTATTTTGATACTGTCCCATGAACTCGGCCATTTTATTATGGCAAAGAGGATGGGGGTAAAGGTGGAAGTCTTTTCCCTGGGCTTCGGGCCCAGGATCTGGTCGGTGAAGCGGGGTGGCACGGAATACGCCTTTTCGGCTATACCGCTCGGCGGCTATGTGAAAATGGCGGGGGAGGAGCCCGGGGAAGAATCGAGCGGCGCGGAATGGGAATTCCGCTCGAAACCGGTATATAAAAGGTTCAATATCGTCGTGGCGGGCGCCGTATTCAACTATATTGCGGGATTTATTATGTTTTGTCTGGTCTTTATGGCCGGCGCGCCTGTCCCCACGTCCAGAATCGGGAGGGTACTTGAAGGGTATCCGGCGGAAAAAACCGGATTGAAGGAAAACGACAGGATACTGGCGATCGACGGAAAAGAAGTCAGGTATTGGGAAGACGTCATCGATATATTGCACAAAAAGAAAGAAGGCGAGGCCATAGAGCTGTCCGTAGAGAGGGGCGGCAGGAGGCTTGATTTCAGGGTGTCCGGGAAATCCGAGGAGCACACGGACATATTCGGAAAACCTGTAAGGATGACACTGATAGGCATAGGTCAGTCCGATGAAACGGAGTTAGTAAGGCACGGATTTGTGGAAGCGGTAGAGATGGGCGGCCGGACCACATGGGGCATAACCACTATGACTTATAAGGCGATATGGTTTATGTTTACAGGCGCCCTGTCCGTAAAAGAGGTCTCGGGCCCTATAGGGATATTTGCGATAACGGGCCGGTTTGCCAAAAAGGGCATCGTGTATTTATTGTGGATAAGCGGCGTCATCAGCGTATCTCTCGCGATATTCAATCTTCTGCCGTTTCCAATATTGGACGGCGGCCACGTCCTGTTCCTCGCGTTCGAAAAGATGAGGGGGAGGCCGCTGGACGCGAAGGTCCAGGAGAAGGTCCAGCAGGTCGCGCTCGCCCTGCTTATCGCGTTCGTGCTTGTGGTGAGCTGGAACGACGTGACAAAGTTCTTTTTGAAGTGAGCGATACTGGTGGGGACACTCACCGAAGGTGAGTGTCCCCAAGGGCGGCAGGGTGAGATGAAAAACCGCAGAAAGACACGTAAGGTAAAGATAGGCGATGTGGAGGTGGGCGGAGGCGCGCCTATATCCATACAGTCTATGACAAAGACCGACACGAAGGCGGTCGACAGCACCCTGAACGAGATAAGGAAATTGAAAAAAGCGGGCTGCGATATCGTAAGGGTCGCCGTGCCGGACGAAGATGCGGTCCCGGCGCTCAGGAGGATAGTGGAGAGGGCGGACCTGCCGGTGGTCGCCGATATACATTTTCTTCCGCAGCTGGCATTGGGTTCAATAGACGCCGGAGTCGCGGCGTTAAGGCTGAATCCCGGAAATATAAAGGCAGAGAAGGATATAGAGGCTGTCGTAGCCCGCGCCAAGGAGCGCAAGATCCCTATACGCATAGGCGTGAATTCCGGGTCTCTTGGCGTGAGCGGCGGCGCAGAGGCGGATAATATGGTCAAGAGCGCTCTCGATTATATTAAAATTTTTGAGAAGCTGGAGTTCTATGATATAATAGTCTCGCTCAAATCATCCGATGTGGCCGAGACGGTAGATGCCTACAGAAAGATGGCGGGCGTATGCGATTATCCGTTTCATCTCGGAGTCACGGCCGCGGGCCCGTATCTGAGCTCGGCCGTAAGATCCAGTATCGGCATCGGGACGCTATTGCAGGAAGGTATAGGCGATACCGTCAGGGTGTCGCTTACCGGCGATCCGCTCGCGGAAGTGGAAGTCGCCCAGAAGATTCTTTCTTCTCTTAAGCTCAGGAGCTTCGGCCCGGAAATCATCTCATGCCCCACTTGCGGCAGGTGCGATATAGACCTGAGAAATATAGTCGAAGGCTTTAGTGAGAGGTTGAAAGAGCTTAAGCTGGATAGCTCAAGGCCGTCGCTCAAGATCGCGATAATGGGTTGTGTCGTAAACGGCCCCGGCGAGGCAAAAGACGCGGATATAGGCATAGCCGGAGGGAAAGAGGACGGGATCCTTTTTAAAAACGGCAAGAAGATAAGGAAGCTGAAGCAGGAAGAATTTATAGACGCGCTGATAAATGAGGTAAAGACATTCGACCATAAATGAGATACGATCAACGATTAACGATCAACTATAAACGAAACAACGCTTACTACATAGCTAATCAAGGAGCCCACCACGATGAGGATGACAGAGGCATTTATTCGTACGCTGAAGGAAGATCCCGCCGAAGCGGAAGTGATTAGCCATAAGCTTATGATACGCGCCGGGCTTATAAGGAAGCTCGGCTCCGGAGCTTATACCTATC
>CAZYBX010000218.1:0-2500 GCA_964645565.1 uncultured Planctomycetia bacterium
ATGAATTTTAACCCCGCCGCCTCCCGCTTCAATATGCCCGAGCTTGATTGGAAATACGGGTACATCGGGGCTTGGGCGGTCATGGTCACGATCGCGCTATTTATGATAGCCTACTTCAAGCGGAAAAAATGGATCTAGCAATGCCTGATAAATAAGAGGAGGTTTTGAGATGAACTGGCACTGGATAATCATACTTGTATTGATGTCGTTCGTCGTCATCTTTACGGTGCAGAATTACGATATAGTTTCGATCCGGTTTCTGACATGGTCTTTCGAGACAAGCCGGGCAATCATAATATTCGGAACGCTCATTTTGGGCATTGTGATCGGATGGGCAAGCTTTTATTTTTGGAATAAACGGCTGTAGACACAAGATCCCCCCGCAGGGCTGGAGAGAAAGTTCAGGCGGATGCGGCCGTTGAAAAAGAGTGTTGCGGATACCCGCCTTTTTGTGTAAAATAGACTATAATTAGACGTTGTAAGCCGCGTAGCCTCAGAAAAGGAAGATGATGGGGTATTCATTCCAATCCGTAATATTCGATCTGGACGGCGTGATTACAAAGACCGCGCATGTCCATGGAAAAGCCTGGAAGGCCGTTTTTGACGATTATATGCGCATGCGCGAAAAACGCGACGGCGAGCCGTTCCGCGAATTTACCCACGAAAAGGACTACCTTCCCTACGTCGACGGCAAACCGCGGTACAAAGGGGTGCGGAGCTTTCTTGAATCGCGCGGCATCCATATACCGCAGGGCGACCCCGCCGACTCGCCCGGCAAAGAGACTATATGCGGCATAGGCAACAGGAAAAACGACCTCTTCAGGGAGATCCTCAAAAAGGACGGCGCCGAGGTCTTTCAGTCAAGCGTCGAGCTTATCAAAAAACTCAAAAAGGGAGGCGTGAGGATCGGCGTGGCGTCTTCCTCAAAGAATTGCAAAATCATTCTTGAGTCGGTGGACCTGGAGGGCCTTTTCGAGACGCGGGTCGACGGCGTGGTCTCGGCTGAGCTGGGACTGAAGGGGAAGCCCGAAAGCGATATATTTACGGTGGCGGCAAGCCGGCTGGGTTCGGAACCCGGACGGTCCATAGTGGTGGAAGACGCCGCCTCCGGCGTACAGGCGGGGAGAAACGGCGGCTTCGGCCTGGTGCTGGGCGTGGCGCGCGAGAATAACGAAGACGACCTGCTTGAGTACGGCGCAGACGTCGCAGTGCGGGACCTCGCCGACATAACCCCCGAATGGATGGAGAGATGGTTTCACAGGAAACCGAGGCCTTTATTCGAGTCCTGGGAGAAAG
Source organism: uncultured Planctomycetia bacterium (assembly GCA_964645565.1). GTDB lineage: Bacteria > Omnitrophota > Gorgyraeia > JAHIPI01 > JAHIPI01 > BS750m-G14. The sequence goes on from CAZYBX010000218.1 coordinate 1,297, forward strand.
AAAGCGCGGAGGGAAAAGGTCAGGATAAGATAAAAATCAACCCTGCCTACCTGCTGAGCGCGAAAGAGGTTTTCTCCCGTCGTAAAAAGGCCGTATTTTTCCTTGACTACGACGGAACCCTCACTCCAATCGTGGAGAGGCCGGAGCTGGCTGTAATCTCAAATGAAATGCGGGAAACGGTAAAGGGGCTTTCCGGGAAAACAACCGTCGCCATAGTAAGCGGTAGAATAAGGGAAGACGTGGAGAATCTGGCCGGAATAGAAGGTATCGTTTACGCTGGAAACCACGGCTTCGACATCATGGGGCCGGGGTTCGCGATGGTACACCCTAAGGCAAAAGAGGCCGTGCCGGTAGTCGATGAAGCGATAAAAAAACTTTCAGAGGGGCTGAGCGGCACCAAGGGGATGATCATCGAAAAGAAAAAATTCAGCGTAGCGGTGCACTATCGCCTGGTCGCGGAAAAAGATTTTCCGGCGATCGAGGAATTTGTAAAGAAATTGGCCGGCGGCTATGTCGGCAAGCTGCGCCTTATGAGCGGCAAGAAGGTGTTTGAGTTTTTGCCCGATATTTACTGGGACAAGGGACAGGCGATACGATGGATTATGGACGCGCTTAAATTGTCGTGGGAGAAGTCGCCCGTTGTTTACATAGGGGATGACGTGACCGACGAATACGCGTTCAGGGCAGTGCGCACGAGAGGCGCGGGGATACTTGTGTCGAAAGGCGCGAAGGAATCGGCGGCCGATTTCCGGGTCTCGACGCCCGGGGAAGTGAAGGAACTTTTTGAAAGATTCATTTAGTTATCTTATTAAGAATATGCGTAAGGAGACGCGCGGCCAGTCCTGGAAATTGGCCTATAGTGATTTCCGTCCGGCCAAAGAAGGGCTGCGCGAGTCGCTCTGCACCGTCGGCAACGGCTATTTCGGGACAAGGGGTGCCGTAGCCGAAGCGACGGCCTCAAGGATACATTACCCGGGGACATATATAGCCGGAGTGTATGACAAGCTCTCCACCAATATCGCCGGTAAAACCGTGACAAACGAAGATTTTGTTAACTGCCCTAATTGGCTGTACCTTACTTTTAAGACGGGAAAAGGCCGCTGGGTGGTCCCGTCACAATGCCAGATCCTCTATTATTACCAGGAACTGGATATGTATAAGGGTATCCTGGCGAGGACCGTCCGCCTGCGCAACAAGGCCGGAT
>CAZYBX010000219.1:0-1613 GCA_964645565.1 uncultured Planctomycetia bacterium
AACGGGGCCCCTGGACCCTGCTTTTATCCATATACTGATGCCCAACATCAGCGGGAGCGATATCAATATTATTATAGAAGAAAATATTATATCAAAAGTGCGCTTCAGCATGTCAAAAAATTATGTGTTTTCAACCCGTTAATATGTCCGATAAAATATCGGCTATCCTTCCGGACGCCCTGCCGTCACCGTAAGGATTTACGACTCTGGCCATGCCTTCATAGGCATCGACATCGCGCAGAAGGCGCTCGGTCTCTTTGACCATCCTTTCCCTGTCGGTGCCGACCAATCTTACCGCTCCGGCTTCAACGCCTTCGGGCCTTTCCGTTGTATCCCTCATGACTAACACGGGCTTGCCCAGGCTGGGGGCCTCCTCCTGGATGCCGCCGGAATCGGTTAATACGATATAGGAGTTATTGATGAGATACACGAAGGAATCGTAATCCAGAGGATCCAGTAAAAATATGTTTTTTGAACCTGACGGTTCGGAGCCGAGGATCTCGCAAACGGGCTGCCGTACTTTGGGATTCAGGTGAACAGGGTAAACGATGTTGGCGGCCGGATTATTCTCCGCTATCTCTCTGATAGCCAGGCAGATATTCTTAAAGCCTTCTCCGAAACTTTCCCGCCTGTGGCCCGTGACCAGAATCAGCCTGGAGCCCCCGTCTCCGTCCTCGAATAACAGGTTCCATCTGTCCCTAAAGTAATTGCTTAATGCCTCCTGTCTGGCAGCCGAATTCTGACGGCTCACGACTGCAAGCAAGGCGTCTATTACCGTATTGCCGGTCACCCATATTTTATCAGCGGATACTCCCTCCCTTAACAGGTTGCCCCTGGCCCATTCCGTAGAGGCAAAGTGATAATCCGCCAGCACGCCGGTCAGATGCCTGTTCTTTTCTTCGGGAAAAGGGCTGTGCTTATCATAAGTCCTAAGCCCCGCCTCTACATGAGCGATGGGTATCTTCAAATAAAAAGCGGCCAGACTGGCTGCGAACGAGGTAGTGGTATCTCCCTGGACCATAATAAGATCCGGCCTCTCCTTTTCCAAAACACCCTTCAGGCTCGTCAGGATACCCGTCGTTATATAAAAGAGGTCCTGCCCATCGCTCATTATGCCCAGGTCGTAATCCGGCCTGATGTCAAAGAGGTCAATGACCTGGTCCAGCATCTCCCGATGCTGCGCCGTTACGCATATAACCGTCCTGAACCTCGAAGAACGGATTTTAAGCTGCCGTATTACGGGAGCGAGTTTTATGGCTTCCGGCCTGGTGCCGAATGTGACGAGTATCTTTTTCATCTATCCCTCACCGCCGAAGACATCCCCGGGTTGAAAGACGCGCTTCTCTCTATCAGATCCCAATCTTTTTTAAACCATTCTATAGTGTTCTTCAGTCCGGCCTCTATCACGGTCCCCGGTTTATAGCCGACAAGTTCTTTTGCCCTTTCTATGGAAGCCAGCAGTCTGGGTTTACTGTCCCATTTTCTGCGTGTGACCATTTTCAACCCCGCCTTGTTTCCCGTAAGCTTGTTGACCGCGTTCGCCAGATCGATTATCTTAGTCTCTTTTCCGGACGCAAGGTTGAATTCCCGGCCTACTGCCGAATCGAAATAGC
>CAZYBX010000219.1:1623-2494 GCA_964645565.1 uncultured Planctomycetia bacterium
AATCCCTGGTCTCTTCTCCGGTACCGGTTATTGGCAGTCTTTCTTTCTTTATCGCCCAGTAGATAAAATTGGGGATGACGTTTCTATACTGGCCGGGGATCTCCCTCGGACCGTAGGAGTTAAAAAACCTTGTCTTTACGACCGGCAGTCCGTAGTGATTGTAAAAAAAATTGCAGTAGAGCTCTCCCAGCATCTTCGTTATCTGATAAGGGCTGCTCAGGCTCAACGACATGAAATCCTCCCTCAAGGGAAGAGGCGAGTCACTTCCATATATGGAGCATCCCGAAGAAGCGTAGACGAATCTATTTACGCCGGTCAATCTTGAGTATTCAAGGACCTTCAGCATGCCCAGGCCGTTCGTGCGGAGGTCGTGTTCCGGATAGTCAACCGAATTCTGGTTGGCGAAAAACGCGGCAAGATGAAAGACTATCTCGGGTTTTTCGTTAAAGACCCGTTTTAGACGGACATCGTCGGCAACATCCCCTTCCACGAACATCACGTTAGGCAGAGACGGGATGTTCCACTTTTCCGAAGAGGAAAGGTCGTCCAATACCAGCACCAGAGACGCCCCCGCTTTGGCAAGGGCTTCCGTCAGGTTGCTTCCTATCGCTCCCGCCCCGCCCGTCACCATGACTTTCTTTTCCTTATAAAAATCGATATAATCCGCCATATCACCCCTCTATTTTTGATAGACCTTTTTCATCCACTCGACATATCTCGGGATGCCTTCTTCCAGGGACACTCTCGGATTGTGCTTTAGATCCCTCCTGGCCTTTGAAAAATCGACCTGTTTTGCCCTGGTCGTAAAGGGTTCCGCCTCTTTATACTTCACCAGGCCGTCATCTTTGTTTAAACATCTCAGGATCATGTC
>CAZYBX010000220.1:0-2477 GCA_964645565.1 uncultured Planctomycetia bacterium
AATAGAACTGCCATACATTAGACCCCGCGAGGTTGGACGGGCCGTAGCTTAGGTTCAATAAGCCGTTATTATTTCTGAGTTTATCCAGCTCTCTCTGGAAATAGTTGGCGAGGCTGTTTTCCCCTACGGCTTTCGCCGCCTCGATGTACGCGATGACGACTTCGGAGTAGATCGAGCCTCTGGAGTCATACGGTTTGAGCGAAAAGCCTTTTACCTCCTCTCCGTTATGGTCATATGTCTTTACAAACTGCAAGAGCCATATCAGCCCTCCCTTATAATCTTTGGGGTCGTGCCCGTGCAGGTCCTGTGTCGCGGCGAGGGCCAGGATCGTATGCGTCTGGACGTCGCTCGGTTCATCATAGGCGGAAGGTTTCGCCGTCCTGTAGTCATCGTAGCCTATAAGGAAATGGTTGCCGGCCCACATGCCGCCGCGGGAAGCGTCCTTGACCATCCAGTCCGCTATCATCTTGGCCCGCGCGAGATATTGGTTGTCGTTCGCAATCTTGCCGAGATAGTAGAAGAAGCTCAGGCACTCCGTGTTCTGCTTAAGCGAAGTGTACGGCTCCCTTGCCCCGTCCACGCGGATGCCGCCGCTGATCGAGCCGAAGCCCTTGTGCGCGGGGTCGATATTCTGGAACTTCTCTATCCATTTCGCCGCATTCACGGCGCTCGCGAGGTATCTTTCGTCGCCTGTCTTCTCATAAAGTTTGAGGAGGGCCATGCCCATCCAGGCATGCTCACCCGTTGAGGCGAGGGCGTCGTTAAGCCTCGCCCCTGTCTGGTCGTAGTTATACACCGAATACCATGAGCCGTCCGCGTTCTGACGGGATATGATGGCGTCGGCTAAATTTCCGGCTTCGGCTATACGGTTGTTCTCCGTCAGGTTCATAAGCGCGGCCGCGTTTACGTATATGGAGGAGGCGTTTTCCTGTTCGGAATTCCTGACAAGATGGGTAACGGGATGCATATGGTTGAGCGTCCAATTCAGGCTTGCCGCGACAGGCTCACTCTCCAATTCCGCCGCCGTCACGTTTTCCCGGACGATGTCGTCATAGGTCTTTTGCGACGAGGCGGAAGGCGGGATGACGGGTGGCCGCGCGGGTTCCCCCGCGTCAGCCCCCACGCCTTTAAACTTTATATCATCCACATAGATTGTCGCGCCGGCCGCGTTGCCCGCGTCGGTAGTCCCGAACACAAATCCAAGCTGGACGACATGCGAGATATCAAGCCCCGCGTCAAGCAGGTCCGCTATCGGGATCTCGACTTTCTTCCACTGGCCGGTTATGGTGCCTCCGGCGATATACCGGGTATTGCGTATATCTATCTTGATCTGCGGGGCATAATCCGTCGCGTTCGCGTCCCTGCCGATAAGGTAAAGGGCTTCGCCTCCTTTTTCGCCCTTCACGTAAAAAGTAATCGCAGCATACTGGTCGATGTCCATACTTTTCCTGACGCTGTTTTCCGGTTCTATGGCAAATGATGCCCAGCCGTTCCCGCTTCCGCTATTTTTAAGCATGAATGACAGGTCGCCGGAATATATATTCGCGGCGTCGCCTCTGTATTCGTATCCTTTATCCGCGTCGCCGTATACATCCCTGGAAACCCCGTACTCATATGTCATGGGAAGCGTGGTCCCGGCTATCGGCACCTCATCACTGACCACCTCTATCGTCACGTCGATCAGGCCCAAGTCGAGAGAGGCTATTGATTCAAACGCCGCCTTAGAAAGATCTATGACCCGCCCTTCACCGTATAGTTTTTGCGAGGGGCCCCTGTCTGTGACTTCCACAATGACCTTCTTGCCGTTATCTCTGTTTGTGAGCAACAGCTTGGTCCCAAGCGGATAGTCCCAGCTGGCGCAGGTCATTTTTGTATCGTCGAACGGCTGTCCGTTCGCCATTATCCCTGCGAATTCCTTCTCCGAATACCAGGAGGTGTTGCCGGCTTTCGTGAAGGTAGTTATAAGGATGGAAAGTATAGCGGCGACGACGGCCACATGCATGCTGTTCTTGATATAGTCGAACAGCCTGCCTGCCGCGTCAAAGAAGAAGCTCTTGAGGCGCTGGAAGAGAGTGGCCTTCACTTCTTCCGCGGGCGGGCTGGTATCGTCAAAGCTCGCAAGTATGTCATCGATAAGAATCTTTACGTCATCCTCCGCCGCGACGGTCTTGTTTAAGGCCAGCTTCTCCGCGATCATCCTGAGCGTCGCTGTCGCTTCCTGCTGCTGCAGCTCGCCGCTATTTTTTATTTTTTCAACAAGCTCTCTTACCGCCGCGCTGTCGGCCTTATGCGGTACTGAATCGAGCAGGTTAAGCTCCGCGTTAATAGAGGCGGCCACGCCGACAGGAAGCTGGCCTAACGGGAATACATCCCTTATAAGCCCCTCCTGCTCCTCATAGTTCGTCGCCGCTCTCCTGCGATATATAAGCCTTATCAGATCCACATCATCGGGGATATAAGCCCAGCTTGCGGCGAAG
>CAZYBX010000221.1:0-2470 GCA_964645565.1 uncultured Planctomycetia bacterium
GCGTCTCGTCGCTCTTGGCGCCGAGCTGGCCCGCGGCCGCGGCCGGATCGGCCTGGCCGTTAAACCACGCTTTTAACCATATCAGGCCTTCTTCGGCGTATGCCTCGTCTATCCTGCCTGTCGCGAGGGCCATGGCCCAGGCATCCCTGTAAGCCTCGTCTAACTCGTCGAATCCGTTCAAAACTGTATCGACTATGGCGTTAATTGTCTCTTCGGCAGTAGCGAGGATCTCTCCATCGATCTTATAGAGGATCTCTATCAGTATCGTGCCATCCTCAAAGTCGGATATCTCTATCTGCACGCCCAGTTTTGCCGCGATCTCGCTAAAGAGCCATTCGTATTCCTTGCGCGTATATATTAAGGAGGGGTCGTTCTCCCTCGGCGTCCTTATGGCGCCCAATATCTGTCGTATCATGTATTTAAGCGCCTCGTCGGTAGTATATGCGGCGAAGAACGAGACCCTGTTGGCCTCTCCCGCCATCTGCGTGAAGCTTACGAGCGTCTCTATCCTGTAATCGGGCTCGCCGCGCCCCGCGAGGTAAGTCTTTATCTCCCCGGCGATATCCTGGTTGGCGCCTATATCCGTATTTATAGCTATAACATGATTCCTGCCCGCCGCCTTACCGTCATTGGACTCGTGCGCCGCCTTTATGTCGGAGATGTCCGCGTCCACTACGAGGACGATATTATTGTTCCCATCGGTAAGCTCGAGTCTTTCGGATATTTTGTCCACATGTTGCGGCGCGAGCGGCTGGAGCTCTTCCGGCACCTCTTCAGCTTCTTCGTCCGCGGCCTCTTCTCCGGCCGTTATCTCATCCACCTTGTCGAGCAGTTTCTTGGCTTCCTCCGCTATCGCCGCTCTATCCATAAATTTCGCGTCGCCCGGCGTATCAGAGAGCTTGCTGTCATCGTGGACCGCTATGTCTATTATGAGGTCTATCATGTCGTCGGCTTTTATGCCTGCCCTTTGCAGCTCTTCAAGTGCTATATACTCTCTTTTCTGAGTATAATCGAAGCCGCTTTGCGTCCCGATCCTTTCCATGTCCGCGAGAATAGAAGCTATGCGTGACTTATCTTTTTCCAAATGGCGGAAGGTCAGTAGCAGCGCCGCCACCTCCTCGATGCCGTTAGCCAGGTCCTTCCCGTACATATCAAAAGTATCGTTGCCCCATGCCAGATCTATCAGGAAATGTGACATCTCATGGTCGGCGGAATACTGGGTTATCTCGGTACCTACGGCCTCTCCGGCGAACTCTGTCCCGTCAAAGAGCGAGATGTTGAGCTCCATGTTAATATCACTCCCGTTATTTCTGATGTATTTTCCGAACTGCGGGCTGTCTCCGGGCTCAGGCACGATATGTATGTTAAGCTTGTTGAGTTCTATGTTCTGAAGCAGTTCGCGGTTTGCCGCAAGATATTTACCTATCTCTTCCTTCATCTTGGCCAGCACGGTCTCGGCTTTGGCCCGCATCTCGGCGTCGAACTCCAGCTCGTCAAGGACCGCGCTTTCATTGGTAAGGTTGAGTGTCCAGCCGTCCTGAGTCATTACGAATTTACCGTGTATCTCCAGCATGCTCTCGCCTACTTCGAGGAAGAGGCTCATGTCCCCTTCCTTCTCCGGTGTCTCGTTCAGGCATATGAAGGCTGACCCGCCGTCTTTATTTTTTAAATCCCTGAGGTCTTCCGGCACGGGCTGGTCCAGATCGATCCTCAGGAAGCCGAAGTAGTTCGATTGAGCGTCAGTCACTATCTGATTGGAGAGGACGGCGAAGCGCGCGTCCATGAATTTCTGCTCGTCCGTGAAGTCGGAACCCATAGGACGCGTGTGGCCCGATATAATAATGATGCCTTTCATATTGTCGAGCATGGCCTGATTTTCGAATAAGTCATAGCTCCTGTTCCAGAGGAGGCTTTGCAGCATGAGGTTTCCGACAAAAAACTTATCCACGCCGAGTCTGCCGACAGCGACCGGCTCAAGCCTCACAGGCGTTCTCACGGCCCATTCCGCATCCCCGTCTTCCATAAGATAGAATTCTCCGCTTTTTACCGACAGCTCGAATTCAAATCCCATATTATCTTCGAACCTGAACGGTGTGCCTTCGCTAAGGCCGTCGACCGCAATTTTCTGTATTCCCACAGTACCTTCTAAGACCACTTTCATATCGGCGCCGCTCGTATCCAAATAGATATGGTCGTATCTATATCCCCTCCTGTATCCGTAATATCCGGGCACGGGCTTTTCGTTTGACTGGTCTGCCGGGTCCACGAATATATTGATAATGGAATCATCCGTTATGCTGTCTGATTCGTAATATTCGCTCTCCACGGCGCCCGCGTGCGTGAGGAAAATGTATCCGTCGCTGCCGTCTGATTTTTTCGCCTTCACTTTTACCGCTACGGGCAGGTTGCCGAAGAAGTCACTTATATTTGCCTTTTACTCATAAGCTTTTTATCAGTATATGTAATCGAT
>CAZYBX010000222.1:0-2470 GCA_964645565.1 uncultured Planctomycetia bacterium
CCGGCATTACCGGCGAGCCGCGAATTTCACAGATCCGTCCTCTACTACAACGAGCCTCATATAACCGGCACCATTTTCCACCTTTCGTCTTTTTCTTTAATAACCTCTATTTTTGTAAGCTTGTTACTGCTGCCGGGTTCCGGCGGGAAATACGGGTGGCTGAAAAAAATAAGACATATCCTTGAATGGACAGCTATTCCTTTTGCGCTGGTCGTCTTAGGGGCGTTACCGGCCCTTGACGCGCAGACAAAATTGATGTTCGGCAGATACATGGAATTCCGGGTAACCGATAAAAGCAGAAAAGCGCGCGTATGAGGAAATCGATCCTTTGCCTATTCCTCTCCTTGCTGTGGGTCAGCCCGGTTAACGCCGATAGCGTGCGCGTCGGGACCACTTTCAGCAAGGTCCAGTGCCGTTATTTGGACATTGACTGGAAAGAGACATATCTTGCCGTTCTCGGCTTAAATTGGAGTATAATAAGGATCGGCGCCTATTGGGATGAGATAGAGCCGGAGGAAGGCCGCTACGATTTCTCCGGCCTCGATTGGCAGGTCGAGCAGGCGAAGGCGCGGAACATACCGGTCATCCTGACCGTGGGCATGAAGGCCCCGCGCTGGCCCGAATATTTTATACCCGAATGGCTGTATAATAAAACTAAGATAGGAGGTTCCCACATCATCGGTAAAAACCCTGTCTTAAGAAAGTACACTTTAGAATTCATCGAAGATGTGATCGGCCATTATGGAGAAGAACCTGCCGTTGCCTATATTCAGGTTGAAAATGAGGCCCTTAACAGGTACGGCGGCGGGAACTGGCAGATTTCCAGGGAGTTTTTATCGGAAGAAACCAAGCTCGTCTCTTCCGTTGATCCCCTGAAGCGCCCGATAATCCTGACCACGGCGACTCAACCTAATTGGTTTATACGGTTTCTGGTAAGTATATTTACAAAAGGCAATCCCATAGAAGACAATCTTTCAATATGCGACATCCTGGGAATAAACGTATACCCGGTCATCGGCCGGACAACATTAGGCATCAGGCATTATGTGAAGAACCGGAAGAAACAGAGAGAAGAGAGGTTCTCATATATTCTAAGGACAGCTAAAGAAGAAGGAAAAGAAGCCTGGGTCATGGAGCTGCAGGCTGAGCCCTGGGAGCCGGGCAAGCTTGTCCATACAAAGGGAGAAAGCGCTCCTTCCGCTTCGCCGGAAATGACCAGAGAATACTTCCTGGATCTCAGGCAGGAGGGCTTCACGACCATTCTTTTGTGGGGCGCGGAGTATTGGTATTACCAGAAGATGCGGAATAACAACGATGCCTGGTGGGAAATGGCGGAAGAAATCGTTGAATCTAACAAATAGCGGGAAAAATAAGTGAGGTGATATTTATGCCGACAGGAAATCCAGCTTTACGGGCTGACGTGTTCGAAGGCGCACGGGCCTACGATGATACCGGCCGGATGACCCTTCAGGGAGCGGTGAATAAAACGCTTATCCTCGCTCTTATTGTGGTATTTGCCGCCTCCTGGACGTGGTCCGATCCGGCGCGCCTTATGCCGTTTTTTTGGCCGGCGCTTATAGGCGGGTTTGTAGTGGCCATATTAACCGTATTTAAAAAAGAATGGGCTGCGGTTACCGCGCCTATTTATGCTTTTCTCGAAGGTATTCTTCTGGGCGGGATATCGGCTTTTTTTGAGCAGGCCTATCCCGGGATCGTAATGCAGGCGGTAGGACTTACATTCGGGGTGCTTTTTGCCATGCTTTTGGTGTATAAGACAGGTTTGATAAAGGTGACGGATAATTTCCGCCTTGGGGTCTTTGCGGCTACGGGAGGGATAGCGCTCTATTATCTGCTGAGTATCATCCTGGGGTTTTTCAAGGTCAGTGTCCCGATGATCTACGACAGCGGCCCGCTGGGGATAGGATTCAGCGTCTTTGTCGTGATCATCGCGGCTTTAAACCTCGTTCTGGACTTCGATTTTATCAAACAGGGCGCCGACGCGGGAGCCCCTAAGTATATGGAATGGTACGGGGCGTTCGGTCTTATGGTCACCTTGGTCTGGCTCTATCTTGAGATATTGAGGCTGCTGTCGAAGACAAGGAGGAGGTGAGCGCTTACCGTATGTAAATCATGGGATACCGGAGGATGAAGATGCCGTAAAGATGAAAACCGAGAAGAATGATGGCGAGTTGATAATTTATTTGCCCGAGAAATCGTGATCCATTTGGCAAAGTGAGTCAGGAAAGAGCCCGAAGATGACTAAAAAAGCCGGAGAATCGGAACAATTAGCAAAGTTACCGCTTGATGAAATAAAAAGCCGCCTCGCAGCGGATGAAAACGGACTCACGGCTGATGAAGCGCAAAAACGCCTGAGTCGGCACGGGTACAATGAGATCGTCGAGAAAAAGTTGAATCCCGCGCTTAAATTCCTTTCCTACTTCGGGGGCCCCATCCCATGGATGATAGAGGC
>CAZYBX010000223.1:0-2457 GCA_964645565.1 uncultured Planctomycetia bacterium
GCTTCAATAATAGGCCATCCAAACCCTTCGTATAGAGATGGATACAATAAAGCCTCAGCAAACGAGTAAAAAGCCCGGAGTGTTTTGGTTTCACTAAAAGACACGGCAGAAACCCTGTTCTCAAGCCTATTTTTCCTTATAAACCTTTTCATTTTTGCGGTCAGAGCATCGCCCACGAAGACCATATTGAATCGAGACGCCTCTTTAAATCCAAGGATATGTCTAAATATATCGAGCGCGCCAAGACGGTTTTTGTACCATGCGTCTTTCCCGACATGCAGCAAGAGAGGTCTTTCGAGATCTATATTTATGGATGATAAACTCTTCCTGGCCTCGAGCTCTCCCATAGGCGAATAGGGATAATTAAACCCATGATATATAATAGCAACGTCTTCGGGATTTTTGCCTGTCAACCGCAATAAATCATTTTTCGTGGCCTCGGATATGCAAGCGATGAACTTGGCCGCTTTAAGCCCTTCTATTATCATCTTTTGAAGACGGCGGCCTGTCCATTTGGTCGGGTTTTCTTTTATTTCGCCAAGAGCCGAGCGCACGGCCAGTAGATCGTGACAAGTGACGAGATGAGGTCTGTTCTTAGTATATTTTACATAAAAGGCGTTTGAATGATCACAGATATGGATTATGTCAGCTTGCGAGACAGCTTTACGCAATCTGGGCGGAAACAAGATAAATTTGTCTATATATCCCAACCATTTCCCGGGCCCCTTATACGACGGCATCAATCTGCCGAAAAATGGCTCCGGCGCGATAAGGGATACATCATGCCCGCGTTTTTTTAAAGCATCTTTCAGGATATTTGAAAAGCGCTGCATGCTTATCTGGCCGTCATTGACATAGTTGCCTACAAGTAATATCCTCATTTAAACAAACCCTTGTTTTCCCGCACCCACGATATCAACTTTGTTATCCCCGCATGCTTGTCCGTAGCCGGATACCAGCCCAATACATTTTTAGCCTTAGAGATATCGCTTATATACACTTTCTGGTCGCCGGGTCTCCACGGACCGTACTCGACAGGTATATTCCTTCCAAGCTTTTCTCCTAAGATACCGAGCAGCTCTAAAAGAGAAAGGCCGTTTTCTCCGCCCCCGCCGATATTAAAAATGCTTCCTTTTACCTTATCTATATTTTTATAAGCCGAATGGAAAAGATTTATCAGGTCGTCTATATAAAGTATATCCCTTACCTGCTTTCCGTCGCCGTAAATGGTGATCTTCTTCCCCGTAACAGCCGCTATTATGAACCAGGCAACCCAGCCCTGATCTTCGACTCCGAACTGCCTGGGCCCATAAATACAGGACTGCCTCATAACTACCGTTTTTAACCCGTATATCCTCGCGTAATCGTGCACGTATTGTTCCGCGCAGCCTTTGGAGCATCCGTACGGAGAATGAAAATCCAAAGGCCTGCTTTCTCCTATTCCCGCCTTCATGCCTTTCCACGCGTATTTTCCATATTCCTCCACCACTTCGAGGTGTTCCATATGACCATAGACTTTATTGGTCGAGCTATAGATTATAATAGGGTCTATTTTTGCGGACCTGATTGCCTCAAGTAGGTTAAACGTCCCGAGGGCGTTTATTTCGAAATCCCTGCGCGGGTCGGTTACGGAATCGGTAACGGCGACCTGACCGGCCATATGGTATATGAGTTCCGCATCTCTATTATGTTTTATAATATCTTCAAACGCCTTGAAATCGGTTATATCCTGTTTTATGAAATCGACCGGACCGCGGGACTTCAGCCATTCTAAATTAAGCTCAGAGCCGCTTCTGGAAAGATCGTCAATAAGCAATACACGACATCCTTTTTTTCTATAAAAATCGGCGATATTCGAACCTATAAAACCGCATCCTCCCGTGATCATTACTTTTATTTTATCTTCTTTCCCTATGCCCATACGGCCGACTCCTTGCTTCCAAGTTTATTGGCTGCGATGCAAAAACCTATAAACAGCCACGCATAACCCATTTCAGTGCCGTAGTTAGTTATAGCCCAGGCCAATACGACACTACCGATAAACGCGAGCAATAACAACGGCAACGGATTGTTTGAGATATGTGTAGCTTTTAAAGCACCCACAAAAATCCACCATACCAAAAATATCCTGAAAGTGATATATATCAATCCAAATATAGGGCCTGTTTCTACGATAATGCGCGCCCATTCATCTTCTACGCCGGCTTGAACGCGCTCTCCGGTCGCCAGCGCGGCGCCGCCGCTTGTATTAGAACCGATCCCACCGCCAAAAATCGGGGTACTTGAAATATAATCTGAAAATTGAAAAAGCATGCGTCCGACCCGCCTATAAATAGAACCTTCGGTAGCCTCCGCTCCCCGATGCCGCTCCAGGGTAATCTCCGCGATACTGGCAAAGAACCAAATAAAACACATCGCGCCTACAAGCGTCAAAAAGATCGGCAGCATCATGGCCCG
>CAZYBX010000224.1:0-2450 GCA_964645565.1 uncultured Planctomycetia bacterium
CCCATCCGACCAGACGCCTTCTACCCTTATCAGCCTGTCTTCACCGTCATATATATAGGTATAGTCTTTTATAAGCCCCGAGGATAAAGTCACTTTCTTGGCGGCAAGGTCTGTGACGGAAGCCTCGCCGTATCCCGCCTGCCCGTAGCCGGCCTGTTCCGACAGCCTGTAGGTATACTCTATTACTGTCCCGTCTTCGAGTTCGTCGCGGACAGCCCTGCCGAGTGAGTCATACAGGCGCTTTGTCGCTTTGCCGAGAGTCGATATCAGCTCATCTTCCGTGAGCTCGACGGCTTCTTCGACCTCCTCGGTAGTAAGGATTAACCCGTCCCAGACGGCGAGGAACGATTGTATCGTATCGGTGAGCGCGTCTTTCCCGTGCTCCATGAACGTCACTACGCCGTTCTCTATATTGCTTATAGTCACATATTGCATTCCGCTTGTAACGGCTATGAACGGCGTCGAGAGTCCCGTGAGCTGTTCTATATTTATATCCACGGCGTTTATTGCGGATTCCTGTAAGAACTCTCCGACCGCCTTAAGGCTATATAGCGAAGTCTTTATCGCCTTCTGCGCTATGGGCAGGAGTATGCCTTCCGCTATGTCCAGCATTATCGCGGCCGCCGCGTATCTCAGCACTCCGCCTGCATCTATAATATTGGATAGAGCGAACGCGCCGGAAGATATGATATTGTCCACCTGGCCTGATATGTACATCCTGAGCGCGGTCAGTCCGGCCTCGGCTGTGGCCCTGAGAGGCGCATACAGCCTCTGGAGGGTCTCCCTTATTTTCAGATAACCGGCGTTGACGGCGTTTACGGTATTATTTATGAAAGCGATAAGGGCCTGTGTCACCTTCTCGCCTATGGCCTGCGACACAGCCTGGTCCGTCACCGCGCCTTCCGGTATTATTATATTTACCGCCTCGAGGAGCCTTTCGCTCTCCGAGACCAGGAATTCCAGGTCTACCCCTTTAGACTCTATATCAGCGTCTATCGCGGCCTCGAGGTCCTCGGCGGCGAGGTTCACGGCCGTCGTATCAAGCCTGATCTGTATAAGACCTATCTCCCGTATCCTCGCGGAAAGTTTCGCGCCCACATCGTCGGTATAGTTGAATTCTGTGCTTATCGCGTCAAAGGCGTCCTGTATCTTCTGCTTCTGATGTTCCAGGTTGCCTTCATTATAGCCGTACCCTGAGAAAGGACTCAGGAGGGCGTAGAAGGCGTCTATGGCTGCCTGTTCTCCCATGCTTCTTCCGTCAACGCCGGCCGCGTCTATCAGCGCCTGAAGTATGTTTCTATAACGCTGTATTTCGTTCTCGAGCGCGTCTATTTCCCGCTGCCTGCGTTCCTTGTAGATCTTTACGGCCCTGCCGGCGTCATTTGCAAATTTATATTTCGCGTTCGTATCGATATTCATGGCGGCCTGCAGGGTCTCCATAGCCGCCTCGACCTCAGTCGCGTCGATCGCTATTTCTATAGCCTCTACCGCCTCGAGCCGCGCGTTTCGCGCTAACCTTAAGCCCCTCACGCTGTCTTCGTCCGCGAATTCCGCGCTCACCTCATCCACCGCGGCAATAAGCGCCTCTTTCTGCGCAGGCAGGCTGTTTACCGTTGTTCCGTAGCCGGTCTCGATGCCGTATCCCGTTTCGATGCCGCACAACGCGGCGAGGCGGTCGATGGCGGCCTGTTCTTCCTTGCTTATCCCGTCTGTTTCAGCTTCATCGATGAGCGCCTGGGCAGCCAGCTGATACTGTCCTATATCCGAATCAAGGTCTTCTATGTACAACTTCTTATAAGCCTTCGCGTACCACAAGAACTGTTCCGCCACCGTCCTGGCTTCCTGTATCTTCGCGTCCTCTTCGTCGACTATGCCGCCTTCCCTCAGCTTGTCTCTGAAAGCGTCCATGTCGACCTCCACACGGCCGGTGCCGTCGGTGTCCTCGCCGATGATATCGTAGCTATAGTCGTAAAGCAGGCTGATCATGAGCTGCTGCCATCCCTCGCCGGATAAAGGCAGGTCCTGAAGGCTCGCGATGCTGTCTTCATCTCCTGAGAACTCAGTAAGGTTGATGTCCATTATCTTAATATCGAATATTAGCGTCTCTCCCGCGAGCCAGTGCGTGTTCTCTTCGCTTATCTCGCCGTATGCCAGCTCCGGCGGGATCTTGACGGTCACTTCCTCGCCGAGCGCGAGCTGCCATACCGCGTTGTCGAATCCCTCGATCGTCTCTCCCGCGCCTACCGTGAAATAGAATAGCTCGTCGTTGTCCCAGTTTGTATTGAATATTTCGCCTGTCTCGAAATAGCCGGTGTATTTGACGCCTATCACGTCGCCTTCTTCCACGAGTATTACACCGCTTTCATCCGCGATTATCGGTTTCAGGTACGCTACGTCTTCATTGTCGATTCCGGGCAGGTATTTTTCGACCGATGCCGCCGTATATCCTT
>CAZYBX010000225.1:0-2448 GCA_964645565.1 uncultured Planctomycetia bacterium
TGGTCAGGCGCGGCAAATACTGAAGATATCGATGAGTCTGAGAGGATCAAGGAAGTCATAACCTATGCGGCCGGTACCACTGTGGATTCCGCAAGCGCCTATGCCACGCGCTCAGACTACTACTATCAAGGCGATTCCACGGAAAAACTAGACCACATAGAGGAATATAACGTCAAAGGAGATATCGTCGATACGACCAAGGAGAGCATTAATCTTTTGAGTTACACCAAGTATCAAGCAGACGGCGAAAAAGTGGATTTTGTGAGCGAGCTCAAAAGAGGCGTTCTCAAATACGTAAGCTTATATACCTATAGCGGCAAAGACGTCCTGCACATCATAAAGCGTAAGACCGTCGCGGGCAGCAAATATGATGACCCGCCCCGCTCCGGCAATATCATATCAAAGGTCGTCTATCAGGACAATTCGAGCAAAGTAAAATATGCAGCTGAATTCAAGGACGGCTCCTCCTCTGACAGCGTGCAGAACTACAAGAGCCGCACCGATTATTATTATCAGGAAGGCTCGATAAGCAACATCGATTACACATTGACCTACGATATCGAGGGGCTCTCGGATGCCGATACGAATAAAGATTCCTCACGCCTCGTTAAAAAGACTGTGTATAAAATCGACGGCGAAACCGTTAGCCATGCGCTTGACATTGACAGCCTGGAGGTAATCGGATGGAACAAGTATGAATATAAGGATGACGGCTCAAAGGACATAAAGTGGATACTCCAGTATTACGCGGCCGGCAGATTAGACGCCGCCGGGGAAGGGACGGCCACAAAAGGTAATCTCAATACCAAGCTTATATACGACGATAACTATGAGAGGATAAAGTGGGTCATAACCTATGTTGACGGCACTAAAGAAGACGCGGATTCAGCGTATGATACGCGTTCAGACTATGAATATCAGGCATCCGACCCTGAAAAAGTCGATTACATAGAAACATACAACGTAAAGGGAGATATCGACAATACGAACAAACTCGTCGGTAATCTTTTGACATATGCTAAGTATAACGGAGACGGCAAGACGGTGGATTATATAACTGAGCTTGACGGCGGCGTGCCCAAATATACGAGCTGGTACGAATATAGGTCCGGCACGGGAAGAATAGAGCATATCCTGAGGCGAGAATTCTCCGGCGCGTCCTACGACGACCCCGCCGAGGCCGGCAATATCGTCTCAAAAGTCATATACTGGAATGACAATGAGGACTGGGACGGCTCCGCGGCCACGGAGCCGTTAGACGAATCCAACCGCGTCAAGTATGTCCTCGAATATAAGGATAACTCCATAACCGACTCCCCCGAAAATTACTCAAGACGCATAGATTACTATTACCGGGATGAATCAACCGATAAGATAGCTTATACGCTGAACTATGATGTTTCGCAGGTTACAGATGGCTATGCGAACAGGGAGATATCACTCCTGACGGCAAAGAGCGTATATGACGCGGTGGACGGCGAGAGGCTGGCATATATCCTTACGCTCAGCGGCACTGATGTTACGGGCTGGAGCGAGTATAAATACAGGGCCGATGCCGCTTCCACGCCGCAGGACGAATCCAAAGAGGTGGAATGGATCATCCAAAGGGCCGCGTGGGGAGAGATAGAGGCTGACGGCGTTGGCGCCGACGGCGCGAATTCCGATACGAATCCTCCGGAAAAAGGCGCGATCGAGACCAAATTCTGCTATCGCGCCGATGATATAAATACGCCTGAGATAGATGAGTCGAAAAGGATCAAATGGGTCATGGCTTATGAAGGCGCCGACGGCGAGGAAACGGCCGTTACCCGCTCCGACTACACTTATCTTGACAACTCTGAGGAATATCTCAATTTCGTGATGCAGTATGACGTAAAAGGCCTATCGGATCCGGAGATGGACTTCGGAGACGACATCAGCCGCCTGATAAGCTACGCGAAATACAGCTCTGACGGCAGGCGAACAGAGTTTGTGACTCAGCTTGAGGAGGGCTTCGTTAAATATATCTCCGTATATACCTATATGTCAGATAACCCTCTCGATGCCGAGTATGAGACTGTGGATAGTGTGACCAGGTATAACGCCAGCGGCGACTACCGCAATCCTACGTATAATGAGGAAGATGTTGTGGAAAGCATGAAAGGGACAACTACAGTATCATGGTATTATGACGGAAATACTGAATCCAACGAGCCGTCACACGGGCGGTTATACAGACAGGAAATCTTTTTAGGTGAATCCGATACAGGTGTGAAGCTCCAGGAGATGCGCTATTTCGGCGCAAAAGGCAGCGAGATACTGGACTATTCGTATAGTTATACCACAAGCAATCAGATCAAGAGCACGTCCATATATTATTACGGCACGGGCGGCGCCGGAGTGCGGGCCGAAGAAGCCTCTACCACAATGCCGATGCTCAGGAGAGAGACATACAGGCACCAGAGCTTT
>CAZYBX010000226.1:0-2440 GCA_964645565.1 uncultured Planctomycetia bacterium
ATTTTTTGCTTGCTCGAGGCTAAATTTTGTAGTCGCTCGGGGGAATATCAATATTATCCTCTCTTTTTCGCTCCTTCTCGTCGCGCGCCGGCTCACTTCGAGTCGGCAGGGCGCACAACAATGTAAAAAACTGGTGCGCCTGGAGGGACTCGGCGCCCTCACCCGGCTCCGCTTCGCTTCGCCATGGTGTTCGGGTCGGCCACTCGCCGGCTGACGCTGGCTGGGGTGTCACTTCGAAGCAGGCGCTTTTCCTCGCTACTCGCTCGGCGCCGGCTCACTTCGAGTCGGCAGGGCGCACAACAATGTAAAAAACTGGTGCGCCTGGAGGGACTCGAACCCCCCGCTGACGGAGTTTAGGAAACTCCCGCTCTATCCTGATGAGCTACAGGCGCATATTCTTTTCAAGTACCGCCGTGCCCCACCGAGGTGGAGATCCCGCCATACTTCGTGTGGCGGGATTAATTCGACCATATAACTTACCTCGCAGCTTTGTTGAACCAGGCTCCGTAAGTTATGGTCTCATTGAACAGGCGCATCTATGAGACTCTTCTACGAGACTCTAATATTTTATCAAGGAGACGATGTCGTATCCCCTGATCTTCTCTCTTCCCTTCAAAAACGCCAATTCGATCAAAAAGCCCACGCCCACTATATCTCCTCCCATCTTCTTCACCAGGTCTATAGTGGCGCCGAGCGTGCCGCCGGTCGCGAGCAGGTCATCGATGATCAGGACCTTCGCGCCCTTCCTTATGGCGTCCTGATGTATCTCCAGCGTATCCTGCCCGTACTCAAGGTCATAGGTGGCCGCGTATGTCTTATAAGGAAGCTTGCCTTTTTTCCTCACGGGCACGAACCCCGCGCCGATCTTATAAGCTATCGCGGAACCCAGGATAAAACCTCTCGATTCCACGCTTACGACGGCGTCGATCTTTTTACCCCTGAACTTTTTGCAGATCTCATCCACGGCCTTTTTAAAAAGCCCTTTATCCCGAAGCAGCGGCGTGATGTCTTTAAATATTATGCCTTCTTTGGGGAAACCCGGCACATCCCTTATGATATCTTTTAACGCTTCCATGGTCGATCTACCCCTCCCTGATCGTCGATATCCCCTGCTGCTTCAGATACTCCCTCAGTTTTCTCATCGCGGCGTTCTCGATCTGGCGCACCCTCTCTCTCGTGATGCCGAAGCGCTTCGCCGTCGAGCCCAATGTGCGCGGCACGCCGTCCTTCAATCCGAAGCGAAGGGTCAGTATCTTCTTCTCGCGGGGAGACATCCTCTCCAGCAGCTCCTCCACGTGCTCCTTCTTCAGAAACTCCATGAGCTCGTCGGCGGCGGTGGATACGCTCTCGTCCTCTATGAGATCCATGAATTCCGCCGTGCCTTCGCTCCCGATGGGAGCGTTGAGCGAGGAGATCTTCGCGGCCATCTTGTTGAGCTGCCTCACTTTCTTCAAAGACAACTTCATCCGGCGCGCTATCTCCTTCAGCGACGGCCTTCTCTTTACCTCCATCGAGAGCTGTTCCGATACCTTCTTGAAGCGCATCGCCGTCTCCACCATATATACGGGGACGCGTATGGTCTTTCCCTGATTGGCGATGGCGCGGGTGATATACTGCCTTATCCACCATGCCGCGTAAGTAGAAAATCTATATCCGCGTTTCGGATTATATTTCTCCACCGCCTTCATCAGCCCCAGATTCCCCTCTTCGATAAGGTCCATCATCGGCACGCCCAGATAGCTGTAGCGCTTGGCGATGTTGATGACGAGGCGGAGGTTTGACCGTATCATGGTGGCCCTCGCCGGCTTGCTGCCCTTCTTGATCTTCTTCGCGAGGTCCAGCTCTTCGCCCGCGGTCAGAAGAGGGATGTTCTTTATATCTTTGAGATACAGTTTTATCGCATCCATTTATTTTTGTGCCTTCTTTTTATCCTTCAGCGCCGCCTGCGCCGCGGCAAGCCGCGCGATAGGGACGCGGAACGGTGAGCAGCTCACGTAGTTCAGCCCTATTCGATGACAGAACTCCACCGAACGCGGCTCTCCGCCGTGCTCGCCGCATATGCCGATCTTCAGGCCCTTCCGGACCGAGCGGCCCTTCTCGACCCCCGTCTTAACGAGCTCGCCCACGCCCGCCTGGTCTATAGTCTGGAAAGGATCGTCTTTAAGTATCTCCTTCTCGTAATAGTGGACCAGGAAACTGCCGGCGTCATCCCTTGAGAGGCCGTAGGTGGTCTGCGTCAGGTCGTTGGTCCCGAAAGAGAAGAACTCAGCCACCTGCGCTATCTCACCGGCTGTGATGGCCGCTCTAGGCAGCTCTATCATCGTCCCGACGAGGTAGCCGATCTTCACCTTATTTTTCCTCATCACCTCTTCCGCCACGCTTCTCACCAATCCGGCCTGAGACTTAAGCTCGTTCACATGGGCCACGAGCGGTATCATTA
>CAZYBX010000227.1:0-2435 GCA_964645565.1 uncultured Planctomycetia bacterium
CTTCTGTAGTAAAACGAGCCGTATTCTTTCTCTATGTCCTTCAGTATCACGGGGAGCTTCTTGTTCCTGTAAGCCATCATCTCAAGGACAAGCAGCCCGGAAAGTATCCCGTCCCTTTCGGGGATGTAATTCTTATAGCCTATGCCCCCGGCCTCTTCTCCGCCGATCAGGATATCGTTAGACCTCATGAGGTCGCAGATGTATTTAAACCCGACCGGCGTCTCGTGCATCTTCAGGCCGTATTTATCGCAGATCTTGTTTATCAGCACTGTCCCGCATATAGTCTGCACCACCTCGCCCGCCATCTTCCTGTCTTCCAGAAGATGCAGCAAAAGCATCGCGATCACTTTATGGCCGGTGAGTAATTTTCCGTCGGGCCCGGCTATGGCGATCCTGTCGACATCGCCGTCCGTCGCTATACCCAGGTCATAACCGCCCTTCCTCACTCCCTCTAAAAGCGGCTTGAGGTTCCTGGCGATAGGTTCGGGGTTTACGCCTCCGAAATAAGCGTCTCTTGCGCTTCTTATCGTCACTACTTTGTTCCTGGTCTTCGAAAGGACCTGCTCCACAAAATTATACGCGGCCCCGTGCATGACGTCGACCAGGACCTTGAAGCGCCTTTTCTTTAACACGCTCCAGTCCAGATACGAAGATAAAAACTTCATATGGGCCGGGCATACGTCTTCATATCTGAACAGTTTGCTTCCGAAGAACTCCGTGGTAGACATCCTCCTGGGCCTAGTCTTGTGAAGGTTCTTTTCGATCTTGCCTATTATCTCGGGGTCCGCGCTGCCGGAATAAAAGGCCTTATATTTGATGCCGTTATAAAAAGGCGGGTTATGGCTCGCGGTTATCATGACTCCGCCGTGCAGCTTCTTATTCTTGATGGCGTAAGACACCGCCGGAGTCGGAGACGGCCGGTCGGTGAGAGTGACGTCGATACCGTTCGCCACGAGGTTTTTCGCGACGATCTCGGCAAACTTCTCCGACATAAAACGCGGGTCGTAACCCACTATCGTCCGGATCTTCCTGTCTTTCCGGTATTCCTTCTCTAAAAAATCGCTTATAGCCTGCGCGACTACCCTTACGTTTTCAAAAGTAAATTCGTCGCTTATCACGGCCCTCCAGCCGTCGGTCCCGAATTTGATCCTGGTCACTTCATTACCCCCTTAAGCATCTTATTGCCCGTTTCATGTTCTTCGCTCTGAACAAATATGTCCCGGCTACTATGACATTAGCGCCGGACCTGACAGCCTCCGCAGCCGTCGCCTTATTTATTCCGCCATCCACCTGTATATCGCCGTCGTATATGTCCCTCAGTCTTTTTATTTTAGGCAGCATCCCGCTTATGAACGCCTGTCCGCCGAAACCGGGTTCTACCGTCATGATAAGCACCATATCTATCTTCTCGAGGTGCCTGCGTATCATACTCAATCCGCTCTTAGGCCTTAGCGATACGCCGGCCCTTATTCCGGCGGATCTGATCCTTGATAAAAGCGCGCCGACGTCCTTCTCGCTTTCGGCGTGCACCGTTATTATGTCGCTTCCGGCCTTCGCAAAGGCCTCGATATACCTGGAAGGCTCCTCGATCATAAGGTGAACGTCCAAAGGCAACCCGGTAGTTTTCCTTATATCTCTGACGACCGAGGGCCCTATGGTGATATTCGGCACGAAATGGCCGTCCATGACATCTACGTGGATCATATCCGCTCCGGCCTCTTCCGCTCTTTTAACCTCGGTGCCGAGCCTGCTGAAATCGGCGGCCAGTATCGACGGCGCTATAAGTATCTTTTTCATTTTTTTCACCTTGGTTATGTCAGTCCCTTACTATCACCTGCGGGCCATGACGGAATAGATCCTGCCGATATCCTCCAGCGTGATGACCCCGCTTACCACGGAATTCCGCATCACCGGCAGCGCCTTGATCTGATTCTCCTCCATAAGGCGCTGGACTTTGGTCAGCCTGTCATCCGGAGCCACATACGGCACCCCGGTCCTCATTATATCGGATAAGGGCGCAGCCGGGCCTTTTTTATGCATGGCCAGGATGATATCCGCTCTTGTCACAAAGCCCGCCATCTCATCGCCGTCCATCACCGGAAAATCCTCCTGGTGCGTATGGAATATCAATTCCAGGACCTTCGAGACCGGCGTGCTCTTATCCAGCGTCAAAAACCGGGGGTTCAGGACATCCTTTACCTTGTACCCCTTCAAGGTCTCTTTTACGTCGACGTGGCTCTCTTCGGCGGAAGCGGCCATATATATGAATACGGCTATCAATATCAGAAAAGGGTGCCTGTACATAAATCCTATATATCCGAACAGGATCGCAAATAAGTGTCCTATATAAACCGCTATCTTAGTGGCTTTTCTGAAATCCATCCTGGTGGCAAGTATGGCCCTCAGCAGCCTTCCTCCGTCCATCGGAAAGGCCG
>CAZYBX010000228.1:0-2432 GCA_964645565.1 uncultured Planctomycetia bacterium
AGGACGTTCGATCCGGCCTTGGTATTGAGGACATGCATCAGGTCGCTCTCGTTGATCCTCACATGCACGGTCTTTTTGCCCTCTTTATAGACAACGGCCGGCACAAGCCCTTCTTTGCGCAACAGTTTTGTCGATTTTTTTCCCGTATCTTCTCTCAACTGCGTTTTAAGTTGTACCCTTTCCATCTTTATTCCTTTCCGTCTTTAATCATCCCAGGCCCGGCAATTTGTTGAACAGGACGCTTATGGACTTCTCGGTGTGTATCCTGTCTATCGCCTCGGCCAATAGAGGCGCTATTGACAATACCTTTATCTTCGATATCAGCTTTTCCCTGCCGACCGGTATAGTATTAGTGACCATCAGATTTTCTATCTGAGACCTTTTCACCCTGTCTACGGCCGGTCCGGAAAGTATGGGGTGCGTTATGGCGGCGTATATCCTCTCCGCGCCGTTATTCTTAAGGGCCTGGGCGGCTTCTACCAGCGAGCCCGCCGTAGCCACAATATCGTCGACCAGAAGGCAGTTCTTGCCTTTTATCTCGCCCATGATGAACATGACCTCCGTTTTTTTGTCGTTCACGCGCCTTTTATCGACTATGGCCAGCCCTGCCCTGAGCCTCTTCGCGTAGGCCCTTGCCATTTTTATGCCGCCGACATCCGGAGAGACCACTACAAGATCCTTCACCTTCCGCTTTATGAAATAATCGGCGATGGTGTTTATGGCGAACAGGTGGTCAAGCGGTATATCGAAAAACCCCTGGATCTGGCCCGCGTGCAGATCGATAGTCAGGACCCTGTTGGACCCGGCGGCCGTCAACAGATTAGCGACGAGTTTTGCGGTTATGGGCACCCTGGGCTGGTCTTTCCTGTCCTGCCTGGCGTAACCGTAATAAGGGACTACGGCCGTGATCCTCCAGGCGGAAGAACGTTTTAAAGCGTCTATAAGTATGAGTAATTCCATTAGATTTTCGTTGACCGGGGGGCAGACGGATTGGATGACAAACACGTCCCTGCCGCGGACATCCTCGTTGATCTTTACCTTTATCTCTCCTTCGCTGAACCTTCCCACCACGGCGTTACCGAGAGATATCTGGAGGTCGTCGCATATTTCCTCCGCCAGCTTCCTGTTGGAGTTTCCGGAAAATACAAGCATCTCATGTCTCTTCATAGTCAGCTCCTTGCTTACTTTGTTTTTTTCTTCAGGATCCGGGCGGGGACTCCCACTACCACGGAAAAATCCGGCACTTTCGTATTTTTGGTGAGGACGCTGCCCGCGCCCGTTACGGCCTTCCTGCCCACTGTGACCGGCGCCACTAATATCGTTCCGCTTCCTATGAACGCGCCGTCTTTTATGACGGTCCTGTTCTTCTTTTTCCCGTCGTAGTTCGCGGTTATCGTCCCCGCGCCTATATTCGCGCCTTCGCCTATTACCGCGTCTCCTATGTATGAGTGGTGCTTTATCTTCGCGCCTTCGCCTACCCGGCTTCTTGTGACCTCGACGAAGTTGCCTATTTCAACGCCGTCGGATAAGACGGTACCGGACCGCAGTCTGGCAAAAGGGCCCACCGAGCAACCTTCGCCTATCCTGACGTCCTCCTCGATAATGGTAAAGGGCTTTATAACGGTATCCCCGCCTATAACGCAGCTCGGGTCTATATGCGTATTAAGGGGGTCGGCCACTGTAACGCCCGCGTCCATGAACCTCTTCAGTATCCTGCCGCGCATTACCTTCTCGGCCGTTGAAAGATCTTCCCTGGAATTCACGCCTATCGCCTCGTCCTCATCCGCCGTACATAACGATTCGATCTTCAGCCCCTTTTTCCTCAAAATATCTATAACGTCGGTCAGATAATATTCCTTCTTATTCTTGTTGGCCCTCACTTCCCTAAGAGCATCGAAGAGGTCTTCGGCGTCAAAACAATAGGCCCCTACATTTATCTCGTCTATCTTCTTATGGCCGCGGGAGATGTCCGTCTCTTCGACGATACCCCCGATATTGCCCGCCTCGTCCCGCAGGATCCTTCCGTAGCCGGAGGGATCGCTCAATTTCGCCGTCAGGAGCGTGCAGGCGGCATCCGAGGATCCGTGTATTTTAAGGAGCTCTTTTAAAGTCTCCTGCCGGATCAAAGGGGTGTCGCCGTATACGATAAGGACATCGCCGCCCGGCTTCGGAAGCGCGCGTTTCGCGCTCATAACGGCATGCGCGGAACCCAGCTGTCTGTCCTGGCGTACGATCTTCGCTCCCCGAGCGGCCTTTGCCACTTCCGCGCCCTTGTGACCGGTCACTACGATCACCGGCGTAAAACCGAAAGGCCTCACGATGTCCAGGACGCGCCCTATCATCGGCTTGCCCATGATCTTATGCAGGACTTTGGGCAGGGAAGACTTCATCCTCGTCCCTTTTCCCGCCGCCAGTATCACGCACGCCGTATT
>CAZYBX010000229.1:0-2431 GCA_964645565.1 uncultured Planctomycetia bacterium
TTATAGCCGTTAAGCATGAGCAATCTGGCTATGCCGTCGAAGAAAAACCTGTCGCGGGCGGCGGCTATCTGGTCCACGACCGAGCCCTTCAGGAAACCGGTCTCGTAGTACGGGGCGTACAGGCCTAACGCGAAATCGTAATTCTTTTTCGTGTCGGCTATCTGGCCGCCGAACGTCTTTATTATGTCGCCGACGTCTTCGATAGGCTTTATCCTGGAGGTCTTTCTCCCCCTGCTGTCTATCGGCGCCTGCCATTCCTGATAGCTTCCTCTGAAGCCGAATCCGGGAGGATTTACCCCTCCGCAGAACATATAGGCATTAAGCCCGTTAAGGCCGTGGCCGACGGCGTACCTGAGCAGGAGATTGATGTCGCTCGGATATATCCTGGGACGGTCGTTCATGCCGCCCACCTGAGTCTCTATGCAGATCTTGGGCGCTACGTCATCGCCTATCATGTTCAACCCTTCCGTCATAAGCACCGCGTCGTGAAAATTCTCGAAGTTCAGGTTTCTCATCTGATAGGCCCCGCCGAATACGATGTGCGGGGTATATTTGATAAAATCCCTGAATTGCAGTATAGTCATCAGACCCTGGTTTGCCCTCGCGCAAATATTGTAATCCCAGAACATCGGGATATTGGCCACATATGGCAGATTGATCCTGGCGGCATCGGCGCGTTCCGCCAGCGATCTGTAATAACGGGCGTAAAAATCCCTGTAGAAGCGCACCCAGTCCCAGCACCTCCTTACGCCTTCCTCGTCGACATCGCCTTTAGGCTGGGGTATCTCCTGAAAGCTTGTATGGTTCGTATAATACTTATCATTGAGCGCGGAGAGGTCTCCTCCATAAAGACCTTCCAGATACCTGCCGTACATCTCGGTCGTCGATGCGTTATAATCGGCGTCGTTCATGACCCAGTTCATCATACCTATCTCGTTATCCAGCTGGACCAACATGACAGGCCCGCCTTTCCTGAGGGTGTTCTTGTGGACGACGGGCAGTATCTTAGAATACCATTTGGATATGTGCTCCTGAAAGACGGGATGCAGATAAGATACCATGGCCTCGTGCGGGACGTTTACCCCTCTTCTGTTCTTGGCGCGCGCCTCCTGATATTTCTCTAAAAACCACAGCGGTGTGCCTTCGCCTTTTATCTCGGAATTTGACGTCGGACCTATCCGCGCCATAAGCTTGAAACCGGCGTTATTCACCATCCTGATAAAACCGATGATGTCTCTCTGGGGATTCGTCTTGCCGTTGAAATCAAACTTCCCCTCTTCATATTCATGCCAGCTCCACGGTATATAGGTGCTTACCGTGTTCAGGCCCGTTTCCCTGGCCTTTCTCAACCTGTCGACCCATTTGTCCTTCGGGATCCTGAAGTAATGTATTTCGCCGGAATAGAGGAAGAAAGGTTCGCCGTCCAGTAATATCCTTCCGTCCTTCAATTCGATATCGCTTCTCTTCATCAGCCTCTCCTATCTATTGGCTTCTTACGAGCTCTATTCTATCTATATAGATCTTCGACATCTCCACAGGCTGCTTTGTCCTTACGGCAAACGAACATTCTATTACGCGGGAAAGGCCGAGGATATTGTCTCCGTAATTGACGCCGTCATACGGATCGCGCTTGAAGTCGTTCCACAGGTTGAACGAATATTTATTCCAGCCGCTTCTGTTTAAAAATATGGGAGGGGAATTATAGACCTCGCCTTCCCTGTCCTTGATGTTGAAATACGCTATATTGCCGGTATTGCCGCTCGTGCCGTTTGAATATACCCACATATTTATCGCATTATAAGTGCTCCAATCCTGAGGATATAAAAAGGGTCTCCTTATCGTGGCGCCGGCCCTCTTGGCGTTCCCGTCGGGGATGAATTCTATGGCCATAGAATGCGTCCCGTCTACCGCCAGTTCGTCTATCCAATCCAGGTTCACCTTTGCCCTGTTTAAAAGTATGAGGTCTTCGGGATACGCGGTCTGAAATTTTATATCGGTATATTCGAAGTCATCGACCACGGGCACAAACTGGTAGTCTACGTCATAATCCAGCTCCTTGATAACTTTATTCGACGCATCCAGGTCTTCGAACGCGGAAAACGGATTATAACTCTTTTTGGCAAAGACATACCACGCCGTGCTCGAAATACATAGAGGCTCATCCTGCATAAGCCAGCTGTCATATACGGGAGTCCCCTCATTGCTCGCGTAAGGCAGGCCCTTCGTATAGGGATACGCCCTGCTGTCCGTAAGGCATTTGTCCAGCTCATTCAAAAAATAAAACCTTTCCTCCTCCCTGCCCGCGACCGCGAAAGCCAGTATCAGCGCAATCGGATTCTGGAACAGGACAGCCATGGCGGTGAACTTGAACGTGTTCTTCACAACCTGCCAATACTCAGGGTCCCGCACCATCTTCACATAATTTCGGAGT
>CAZYBX010000230.1:0-2417 GCA_964645565.1 uncultured Planctomycetia bacterium
CGCCCTTACCCTTGCCTGGCCTGTCAATTTTGAGAGGCTGATCAGCATAAAGGCGATCACTATGCTGATAGCGCCCGTTACTACGTATATGATCCACAATTCCCTGGTCATTGTTTATCTCCGATGATTCCGCCGGCCGACAAGAATTAACGGCGCCGGCTTACTTATGAATATTACCATAAGAAAATTTTTTCTTCAAGAAGTTTTGCAGATTCATCAGTACCCTGCTCTCTTTATTTCGATTCCCGGGATCGGCCTTATGCCTATCATGCTGAAGAAGAGCCGGCTGCTTTTAACCTTTTTTGCCGGCCTCACCTCTTTTAATCCGAGAGGATATTGAAATAAACTATGCACCGCGTTCTTTTACCCGGCGTCACGGCGTCATAGATAAAAATCGTGATAAGCGTATTAGAGAAGATAACTGAAATGAAGGTCTTTTAGCATAAGGACGGTAAAAAATGGGTACGCTATATTGACCGAAAAATTCATAAGAGAGACAAATAGGACGAATTTCTCGAAATTCCTTTTTCTCATACCGGCTATAAAATCGAGAGTCCTGGTCCTCCAGCCGAAATACCCCCCTTCTCTTTCCGTATCCATATCCTTATTCATATCACGCACTTTTATTTCAAAGGGCTCCTTCTTGCTTTCGCTATTATCTCTTCCAGCCGCTTTCTTGTCTCCTCGGGCTGAATCCTTAGCTCCTCCTCGCAGATAGCCATCACATCCAGATACATCCCCGCATAGATGACAAGGTATCGTCCGGCAGCCTCGACGGTCGCGGCCTTATCATCCAACTCCGTAGCTTGACCCGCCGGCGCGAGGACTTCAATGACTCTTCGCACATAACCGCCGTCGCCTGTCGCAAAATATCTCCCCCACAAAAGATCGCAGGCGGAGGGATATTCAACAGGCATTGTCAAAAAATCGCCGGGCGCCGCCGACAGCAGCGAACCGATAAACTGCCCGGCTTGCGGATCGGACCGCGAGGCAATCTCATTAAGCGCTTTTACCGCTTGAGGCGTATTTGACGCGGCTGCCGCGCTTAAAACAACAGCCCTCGCCCCCGGAAACGGGAGATCATTTAATTCAGCCAGCCACCCGCCGATCCTGCCGGCATATTCGCTAAAGACCGCGCTTAGGAAACCGATCGCAAAAGCGTCTTTTTCCGGATAGCCGTGCCCTATCATTTCGAATCTATCCATCGCCCGGACAGCCGGCACGAGAGATCCCGCGTCACGGTGGTGATAATATCCGTAAATCCACTCGCTAAGGATTTCTTCTTTGTCAAAAGGATCCTCGCCGTGAACAATCCCAACGCATAAAACGGCCCCGGCGGTAAAGACGAGCAACAATATGACTGATTTCCTTATTGTCCCCGCCGGCGGCATATCCATCTCAAACCTACTCTTCGACTTTGGAAAAAATCTGTTTCTCCAGAATTAAACCGCGGTTTTCTCGTACTTTATAGAAATAGATAAGGTGCAGAGTCCCTTCCGCGTCGGTATATTTTTTGACATCCTCCTCCAATTTCAGGCAATCGCTGTATTCGTTTTTAAGAGGATTTACCTGCCGGCTTCTTATCGCCGCAACAATAGTCTCCGCCTCTTCCGGCCCCGTGACCAACCAGTCATTCCTTATCGCCAAGTCTTCTAATTCACAATAGGCTGAGTAGATATACGCGATGGCGTAGACCTTTAGTCTCTTTTCCCCGGCAGAGATTGCATTTACGGCCAAAAGCATTATTAGTATTAAAAAAAGGGGGCGCTTTTTCATTTCATAGCTTCAAGTCACGGCGAAGAAAAACCCCTCGAACGTTTTAGTATCGGGGGTTTTGTCCGTATCCGAAAAATCCGGATATCATATGTAATCGGCTCCGTTTTTAATTTTACCTCAAACCGCCACCGTGATTTTACCAAATCCAGCTCACACTTGCAACAAAAAGTTCATATCCCCGCTTGAAAATCCCTCTTTTATGGTGTATAGTCATTATAGAAAGAAACGGTGTTGCTGCGGGGGCCAGCGTGACAAGAAACAAGAAAACATCCTTCACCCTTTTAAGGATTTTTATTTTATTCTTCCTTCTATCCTCAAAACCGGCTGTCTCTTTTGCCGGTACCGACGACTATTACTTTTTTGACAGGATCGGGGACGTCCTCCTCGTCAGCAGGGGAAACGATATTTACATACAGAATATAAACGGCACGCAAAGCACCCGTATCACAGATTCCGTCGACGCGTTCGAAAACGACGCCTTTTTCAGCCAGGACGGAAGGTACGTATTTTTTAAAATCGACGGCACGAAGCATTTCGGCTCGATAGTCGACGTTAAAATCGAATACTTCATGCAGCCCCTCGAAGGCGATAAGAAAAGCAGGATCGAGATAACGGAGGACCTTTACCGCGATTACAAGAAG
>CAZYBX010000231.1:0-2398 GCA_964645565.1 uncultured Planctomycetia bacterium
ACACAGCGGGTATCCCGCCGGCCGCGTCCAGGACCTCCATGAAATAATCCCCGCCCGGTCTTATATTGACGATGTGCGGGGTCTTGCGGCTCACGTCATCGAAATGCTTGAGCGGAAGATCGATGTCCAGTTCGTTGGCGATAGCCTTCATATGCAGGACCGTATTGCTTGAGCCTCCCAGGGCCATATCGACCACGATCGCGTTCTCCACCGCCTTTTTCGTCATGATCGACCTCGGCAGTATATTCCTTCTGGCTAAAAATACGGCCTGCTGGCCGGTCTCAAACGCCATTCTTTCCTTCTTCGCGGAAACAGCAAGCGCGGTCGCGCATCCGGGCAGGCTCATCCCCATAGCTTCAACAAGACACGCCATCGAGTTGGCGGTATACAATCCCTGGCATGAGCCGGAGCCGGGGCATGCCTCCATCTCAAGACAGCCCATCTCTCTCTGCGATATCTCCCCTTTTTTAAAACGGCCGACCGCCTCAAAGGTGTCTCTGACGAGAGATAGTCTTTTGCCGCCGTGCACTCCTGAGAGCATCGGTCCTGCCGTAACGACTATCGCGGGTATATTGAGCCTCGCTATAGCCATGACCATGCCGGGGGTTATCTTGTCACAATTCGTCAGACAGACGATACCGTCCAACGAATGCGCCCTGACAACGGTCTCTATCATATCCGCTATCAACTCGCGGCTCGGAAGTGAATACTTCATGCCGGAGTGGCCCATAGCGATGCCGTCACATATGCCGGGAACACCGAATATAAAAGGCACGCCGCCTCCTGAAGCGACGCCGCGCTCTATGAAGCGCTCAAGGCGCCTCATACCTACGTGTCCCGGTATTAAATCCGTAAAGCTTGTACAGACTCCGATAAACGGTTTAGCAAGTTCTGATTGCGTCAGGCCGGTCGCGTAAAGCAAAGCCCTGTTTCCGGCCCTCTCCAGACCCCTTTTAATCTTGTCGCTGCGCATATAGACCTCTTTTCATACGTTATAAAGGGCGCAAAAAAAGACCCCGGCGCGCCCCATTGTGCATAATATTAACATTAATGGTGTATTATTATATAGCAAATACGGAGGTGTTGTCAACGGATTTTATACTGGGAGGTATCGGCAGGCTCTATAGGTAATTCTTATATATTCTTGGGACGCGGTTGGTTATGGAACAGACTATCTCATAGGGTATGGTGCCTGCCAGCCTGGCCAGGTCCTCACAGCGTATCTCGTTCTCGCCCTGTCTGCCTATAAGGACGACTTCATCCCCTATTTTCACCCCGTCAATATGGCCTACGTCTATCATAGTCTGGTCCATAGTGACCTTTCCGACAACCGGAGCCCGCTGGCCCCGCACCAGGACCTTTGCCTTATTGGAAAGGATGCGGCCGTAACCATCGGCGTAACCTATAGGCAGGGTCGCTATAACGGTAGGCCTCTGGGTGATATATGTCCGGCCGTAGCTGATGGACCTTCCGGCAGGCGTCTTCTTTATGAATACTATCTTCGTCTTGAGCGAAAGCGCGGGCTTTAGATCGATCCTTCTCGAGAAACTTCTTTTCGGATACATGCCGTAGATGATGATGCCCGGCCTCACAAGGTTCATATGCGATTTTTTAATGCCTACCGTCGCCAGGCTGTTCGCCGCGTGCCGGTAAGCGATATCGATGCCGGACTCGCTCAATTTTTCGAGGAGAGAGTTAAAAGAGTCGATCTGGTAGGTCGTGAAGAATTTATCCCTTCCCGCTATGGAAAAATGCGTATATATGCCGTCGAGAGATATGTTCTTCAACCCGGACACCTCCGCCACGAAATCGTAAGCCTCCTCGTGCCATACGCCTATCCTCCCCATGCCCGTATCCACTTTGATGTGGACGTGCGCCTTTTTTTTGAGCCGGGCCGCGGCCGCGTCGATAGACCTCGCCAGGTCTATATCGCATAAGGTAAGCGTGACGTCATTTTTTACGGCAGGCTCCAATTCGTGCTCGAGGACCGATCCGAGGATCAGTATAGGCGAGGTTATGTTCCTCTCCCTTAGGTATAACGCCTCATCTATCGTAGCAACGCCCAAAAAATCCGTCTCCATACTTTCCAGCACCCTCGAGACCTCATAGATCCCGTGGCCGTATGCGTTGCCTTTGACGACCACGAGGACCGATATCCCCTTTCCGACGAGCTTCTTCGTCTGGCTGAAGTTATACCGGACCGCGTCCAGGTCCACCTCCGCCCAGGTATGCCTGTGCGTCATCTTTCCCGCTTCCAATGTCTCGATCATATCATCCCGCCCGTTTTGCCGCCCTTTTGGGGACGTGCCACTTAGGGACACTCCGCTCTGATACATGTATCGCGGAACTTCGGTCATTGCCTCAAAACACGCTCCGGATTTGGACAAAACTAAGGTCG
>CAZYBX010000232.1:0-692 GCA_964645565.1 uncultured Planctomycetia bacterium
CACGCGGAAAGATCCGTGGCAAAGTTAGGATTGCGCCTCCCAAGGAAAAATCTCCTGGCCTTGGCGTCCCAAACGTCGTCATCCAGCCATTTCTTCACCTCTTTGGCGGCCTTCAAATACTTTTGATCGTCGGTAAGGATGCCCAGGTCTCTAAAGCCGGAATAACAATCGAAATTATGCTCGGAAGATATCCAGACCATCGGATTTCCGTTCCCGTAGTAACCGCCTATGACACCCCCTTCGATAGACTGCAATGACAAAAGCCAATCCGCTATGTCTCTGGCAAGCGGCAGAAACGACTCATCCTTGGTCTCGTGATAATAATAATTGGCCGCCATAAGGACCCACCCGGCGGGACCGGCCGCCCGCGTTTCCGTCTCCCGTCCGTCTTTCTTATACACATCGGTAAAGCCCCATATGCCGCCCTTTTCCTCTATATGCTTCTGTCTCACCTTGTCAAAAAACCGGAGGATCATAGCGGCTTTATCGTATTCGCCGTTAAGCGTAAAAGCCATAGCCGCCAGGGCTTCGTCATAGACAAAACAATCCTCGCCTTTCTCCATGCTGGGCAAAAGACCCGTCCGGAAAAGGAGCCATTGCCTGTTTGTCCTTTGTGCGGCAACCAGCCACTGATATGCCTTATCCGTATCCTGCCAGCTGTTATGCCGCCTCACTGCCCATATGTCCTGAGA
>CAZYBX010000232.1:702-2390 GCA_964645565.1 uncultured Planctomycetia bacterium
ATCAATATTTTTTTCATTTTCTCAATAGCTCTATGCTCCTCCTTGAATACTTTGCATAATCGGAATCAGGGTGATTATCGATTATATATTGAAATTCTCTTTCCGCGTCTTCCGTCCTTCCGGCGGACGCGAGCGACGAAGCGAGTTCGAAGCGCGCCATTACGGTAAAATCGCTGTTAGGGTAAACGGCGATGATCTCGTTCAAAAAAGCGATTGTCTTATTGATCCTTGTATCGTCGCTGTATATAGTGAATATGCTCAGGGTCTCTTTTACCGCGCTTTTAGCCAAATCGCTTTCCGGATACTCCCTTATGAAATCATTGAACGCCTTGACCGCTTTACTGAAAGAACGTTTTTCCTTCAATGCGGTCCCTATGGAATATGAGGCGTCATCCGCCAGCTCGCTGTCCGGAAATTCCGCTATCAGCCTTTCATAGACTTTAACGGCATCATCGTACATGGAGTTTTTCTGGTACGAATTGGCCAGCTCCAGGACCGCAAAAGAAGCCTCCGCTTCGGGATAATTTTTTACGACGATATCCAGGTAGGTATCATACAGGATCTTCGCGCGCTCGGTCTCGCCTTTATTCAGGGCGGCCTCCGCCTTTTCCATGAGCAGCGCTTTTGCCTTATCCTTATCGGTAAGGCCGGCGGCATTAGCGGCATATTCGCGTAAAAGCCTCCTTGAAAGCCTCACCTTGCCCTCTTTCTGCATCAATTCCGAATATTCAAGCAGGGGCGATATCCTGCCTGTCTCTCCGGGTCGCGACATGAGTTCTTCTTCCAGCCTTTCGAGCATGGCGATCTCCTGCCCGGAGAATATATCATTATGTATAAGCCACTCCAGATATAATACCTTCGGCCGGTATTCGGCCCCCTCCGTCTTCTCGCGTGCGGCTTTTATCTCCTCTATGATCTTCCCGAGTTCCCTGGATTTCTCGGCGTAGTATGTCTTCCATAATCCGTTCTCCGCAAGATATTCAAGCTTGTTCCAGCCTGCCAGCGCGATATAATAATCCATAAGTCCCGAAAACCGGGAATCCGGATACGACGCCTGATATTCCTTCAAATAAACGGCTAGTTGGTCAAATCCTTTTTTCTCAAAAAATCTGCTTGCCAGGTCTTCAAGCATGCCGGGGAATTCCGGGCTTGAAGGATTGAGGTTCAGCTGGTTTTGCAGCTGCTCTATGCCGCTGTCCACTATGACATCCTCTTTCCACGCTTCCCTCAAAGCGCTTCTTTTGGCGGAGACGTATGACCCCCTGCAGTATTCGGATATCGTCAATAGAAGATTTTTAAAGATCGTGTTCCTATACATCTGTTTGGCCGCGAAATAACCGCCCTTCAACGTCCTGTCGC
Organism: uncultured Planctomycetia bacterium; assembly: GCA_964645565.1. Taxonomy (GTDB): domain Bacteria; phylum Omnitrophota; class Gorgyraeia; order JAHIPI01; family JAHIPI01; genus BS750m-G14. Next base: position 2,062 of record CAZYBX010000232.1, read on the forward strand.
CTTTCACCAGGCCCCAATGTTCCTCCACGTTGTCATCCTGTACGTCCACATTGCCGGCCTTGGACCAGTCGTCGGCCCATTGGAACAATATCGCTCCCAGTAAGCGGTTGTCGACTTTGGCAAGCTGGTCGGTTATTACATCCTCTTGAAGCTCTCCTTTCCAGTAAGTGCTGTAACCTGTTTCGGTTATCAGGACCGGCTTTTTATACCTGCGGGATATCTCGACGAGTTCGTCGACCGTCTCCTTTGCCAGCTTCGGGTCGTATAGACCGTCGCGCCAGTCAGATACCCCCAAATATACGTTATATCCCAGAATATCCAGGAAATCC
>CAZYBX010000233.1:0-2377 GCA_964645565.1 uncultured Planctomycetia bacterium
ATTTTTGAGCCGCTAAGTCCCAAAAGTCGGCGAAAAAATCAGCGAGCTTACAAAAGGCCGCATATGAAATTGGCATATTGACTCTTAAGTAATACACAACACTCCTATCTAGTAACTATGCCCCTCAGCTCGAGAAGCCACGTAGTTATGGGATTATACAGGCCTTTGCTCACAAAGAAATCGTTATAAGTCAAAAAATCGGACACGCAGATAAAAGACACTAAGACGCATATCACGATGAACCTCGTCCTGTCCGATTTAAAAGCGGCCAGTTTATAAAGCATCAGGATAAAAAACAGCCTGAGCGGCAGATCGAAGATCATGACATAGCGCACGTTTTTACCGAAGATGTTAAAGATCGGGAATAGCGTTATCAGGACCACCAGAAAATATATCTCGCGGCCGTCCGCTTTATTAAGATTCGTTATCAGATAAAACACATATCCGATAGCGAAGATCGCGACCCACGGAGACAACAGCATAAAATCCATTATGTACCTGAACCACGGCCCGCCGCCGTACCTTATGGAAAACGGGTTCAGTTTCGCGGACGAAAAAGTTATATTGACTATTCTGAGCACATCGGACAGGCTGCCGAATACAAGGATGTATATCGACCCCGCGATAAGGGCCGGATAGACCGAGACAGAGAGTATATCCGATATCTTCAATTCCCGCTTAAAATGGGACTTATAAACAGCCATATATACGATAAAGGGCGCGGCCAGGAGGCAATTTGTCTCCTTGACCAATATCGAATACGAGAACACAAGCGTAAAGATGACCTTTTTAAGCGGGCTTCTGTCATTATGCATCATGTCCAGAAACAGCCATATGGCCAGGCCCAGAAAAAGCGTCGTCACGCTTTCGGAAAGCGCCCGGCGGGACATCGCCATATTTAAAGGAGAAAAAGCCGTCAGAAGCGAAAGAAGCACGGCTTTCTCCTTATCGAAAAGCTTTCTGCAGAAATAGTAACAGAACGCTATAAACAAAAGATACGAGACAAAAGACAGATGCGAAAGCGTATAATACGATCTGCCTATTAACCTCATCCACAGGGCGGACAGAGCGGTCAACCCTATACGAAGCGGATTAGGGAATATCCAGTGATCAGGACCGGCGATGTAATCCTTCGCCAATACCTTGAATCCGCTTATGCCGTTATCCGCTATGCAGGAGGCGTACTTAAAATAATACCCCTCATCGTGCCGCGATCTGTATATGACGTCCTGTATAGTCGGGACTATAAGGATGAATACCGCAGCCAATATGGCGGCCAGGACCGCGACATGCGGATCGAAGCCTTTATTTCTCAGCATAAAAAAGTTCCTCCAGCATAAACTCCACGTCACCGCGCTTTATTTTTTTGGGGTTCGCGGCCGTAGAGCCCGACCTGAGAGTCTCCTCGATGATCTTTTCCTTCTCTATGATCCTCTTTCCTCTGAACGGCGGATCTATCTTAAGGGCGCCCGTCAATTCTTCCACCCGCTCGAGCAGGTCGCCTCCGGCCGCCCCGCTCATGATCCCGTATTTGACGGCCATAGCGTCTCTATTGAGTTTTATCGACGGAATGAAAGCCGCGGAACAGATAAGGCCGTGAGGCATATCATACAGAACGCCCAGAGGATGGGCTATGCCGTGGATCACGCCCAGCCGCGAAGAAGCGAGAGCGACCCCGGCAAGATAGCTTCCCAGTAAAAGCAGGGATAGGCTCTCCTCGGAGCCGGTCTCGTATGCGGGCAATACGTTCTCGTTTATGAGCTCCATCGCTTTTAACGCGAAACACTCGCTGAGCCATGTGGCGTTCTTTGAGATAAACGACTCATAGGCCTGGACAAAAGCGTCCATCGCCGCGTAGCTCATGGGGGCAAGAGGCATCCACTTTAAAAGTCCGGCGTCAAGTATGACTTTTTTCGCCAGGAAACTCTTGTCCCTGATCGAGACCTTGGCCTTCTTATCCTCATCGATGATAACGGCATTTATTGTAGCCTCCGAACCCGTCCCCGCGGTCGTAGGGACGGCTATAAAAGGGATGCCTGTTTCCCTGAGCGCTCCCCCTTTCTGATAGAACGCCGGCTTCTCCTTCGCGTTATAGAGCCCGGCGGCTGCCTTGGCCAGGTCTATCACGCTGCCTCCCCCTACCCCGGCGATCCATTGAGCGCCCATAGACCTTGCCTTCCTTATGACCTCGCCGATCTCGCCGAGGACGGGCTCCCCCGCGGTCCGGCAAAAACTCTCCACTTTCGAAGAAGACGGGAACCGCGCCAGGATCCTTTCTTTCTTGCCGTCCTTTTCCAGCGACCTGACGTGGACTATCAGGCCGCGCTGGCCGAATTCCGAAGATTCTTCGGAAATGCGCAGGGCGGAACCGATTTCA
>CAZYBX010000234.1:0-2342 GCA_964645565.1 uncultured Planctomycetia bacterium
ATTTGAGACGATCTGCCCGAGCCAGAGCAAAAGGAAGCTTCTGTTTTTGAGGACATCCCTGAATCTTACCATATACTGAGTGAGGTCCCTCAGATGCTCCTGCTCGTCGCATCTTCAGGACCAAATCTTGCTTCGCAAGATTTGGAGCCGACGAGTGGGATCGAACCACCGACCTGAGCTTTACGAAAGCCCTGCTCTACCAGCTGAGCTACGTCGGCATCATGCGCTATTCCCTAATATTAAAAAATGGTGCCGAGGGACGGAGTTGAACCGCCGACGCAGGGATTTTCAGTCCCTCGCTCTACCACCTGAGCTACCTCGGCATTATAGAATTACAAAAGCATCTGCCTCGCCATCGCCGCAGAAGTTTGACTGACTAATAATATTAGCAAATCTCCCCCTTTGCGTCAAGCACTAAATAGGGACAGACACCATTTATCCGGTTCTAATTTTTTTAAAATAGTTTGTTAAGGATTTCGCCGGTTCATCGTATATATAAGCGAAGGGGTGGACATCAATAGATAAAATGCCGAAAGGAGGGCCGGATTCTATTCAGGGTCTATTTTTGTAAAAATCGCTTGACAAAATTGAGGGAGTTTAGTATACTCGCAATCACTCCCTTAATTCTGGCTATCACAAATACTAACAACATATTAAGGGAGGTAAAAATGAAGTCTTTTTTCAATGTCCTGCCAAAGATCTGCGTATCAATTATCCTAATATCGACAATCTTTATCCTGAAAGCCGTCAATTGCGCTGCGTCATTTGTCTGGATAAATAAAAGCAGCGGACTTGCCGCATCAAACATCACATATATAGCCATAGACAAACGGGATGCCGAGACGATCTATGTCGGCTCTGAAGGTTCACTATACAAGTCTGCCGATGGAGGGGTCTCCTGGAGCAGGATCTTTAATGTCCCGGGCAATAGCATCGTCAATAACATCGCGGTCGACCATGAGGACTCCCGGGTGATATATATAGCGACGGCTGCCGGGATCTTCAAGTCTGAGGACGGCGGGGAAAATTGGCGGTCATGCCCGCTGGGCGCGGGAAAGGACAACGTCCTCACCCTGTCAATAGGCTCCGGCGGCGGCGATTTGCTGCTTGCCGGCACCGAATACGATGTGTTCGTCTCAAAAGACGCCGGAAAAAACTGGATGCGCTCTTCGACCGGCCTTTCGGCCGTCAACATAAGGGCAATAGCCCAAAATTATACCGAGTGTGGGATATTATTCGCGGCTGCCGACAACGGCCTCTTCAGATCCGATGACGGCGCAGCTGCCTGGAAAAAGGTATTTGCGGAAGATACGGCCGATTACGAAGAAGGCGACGAATATATAGAGGAAGATCTGCCTATCTCCCCTACCTGGATAGCGGCGGATCCCTTCGACCCGGACATGTTGTATTTTGCGACAAAAAGAGGCATATTCAAAAGCGATGACAGCGGAAGTTCCTGGAAAAGGATGACGGGGGAAGGGCTTTTGAGCCGGAACATAAGGAATCTCATCGTTTCCCCGTACGTCAGAGGCTGCATATTCGCCGCCACAGAAGAAGGCGTATTCAGATTCTCCGATAAAGAAAACATATGGAGGGAATTTTACAGCGGGCTCGATGAAAAAGACGCCGTTTTCATCGCATTAGATCCGGAGCAGGATACTTTGTGGCTCGCGACAAAAAACGGAGTCTATAAGTCCGAAGGCGATATCTACGAAATAAAAGAAATCGCGCCGTCCGACAGGGCTAAGTCTATTTTAATGAATTTCACGGATGAGCCGAGCTATCACGAAATACAGGACGTTGCTATTAGGTACGCGGAGGTCCATCCGGAGAAGATCTCGCGCTGGCGGAAGGCGGCTAAGACAAAAGCCCTCCTTCCTAAATTATCATTCAGCGTGGAAGAAGACAGATCCAGCGGTATCCACTGGGATGCGGGCACAAATCCCGACGTATGGGTCACTGGTCCTAAGGAAAAGGACACCGGCTGGGACATTACATGCAGCTGGGATCTCGGCGAACTGATCTGGAACGGCGACCAGACCTTGATCGACGTCCGCTCGAAACTGATGGTGCAGCTCAGGGATGACGTGCTGGATGAGGTGACACATCTCTACTTTGAGAGAAGGAGGCTGCAGGTGGAGCTCTTACAGGACCCGCCTGAAGATGAAAAGGTATACGTTGATAAGGCGCTCAGGCTCGAGGAGCTTACCGCCGGAATCGACGCCATGACGGGCGGCTATCTTACGCGGGAGATCCAAAACCGAAAGCAAAAATAGGGTCAGGAAAACATATGGCGCCCTTTTAGGGACGTGCCACTTGGGGACGTGCCGAAAAGGGACGCC
>CAZYBX010000235.1:0-2335 GCA_964645565.1 uncultured Planctomycetia bacterium
GATAGAAATAGCCGGCATAGAGAAGATAAGAATAAGAAGCGTTCTGACATGCGAAAGCAGACGGGGCGTATGCATAAAATGCTACGGCAGAAACCTCGCGACGAAAAAGATGGTGGAGCTCGGTGAGGCCGTGGGTATAATCGCGGCGCAGTCCATCGGCGAACCCGGCACGCAGCTTACCATGAGGACCTTCCATATCGGCGGAACGGCGAGCAGGATCATCGAACAATCATATATCGAGGCCAAGAACAGCGGGGCCGTAAAATACCATGACCTTAAAGCCGTCAAGCTGGAGGATGAGGTAAAGTTTGTCATATTGAACAGGAACGGACAGATCAGCGTCAATGACGCGGACGGCCGGGAGCTTGAAAGACACGCCGTCCCTCAAGGCGCAAATATCCTGGTCGAAGACGGGAAAAAGGTGGAGCATGGAACCGTCTTCGTAAGATGGGACCCCTACACAACACCCATACTTACCGAAAAACCGGGCACCGTAAAATATGAGGATATAAAAGAGGACGTGACGGTCCGCGAGGAACTTGACGAGGCTACAAAGATAATAAGCAAGGTGGTCATCGAGCACAAGGCGGATTATCACCCGCAGATCATAATACAGGACGACAATAAGGACGTCGTCGCCATATATTCCATACCGTCCGGCGCGCACATAGTCGTAAAAGACGGCCAGAAAGTAAAGGGCGGCCAGCTGTTGGCGAAGACCCCCAGGGTAGTCACCAAGACAAAGGACATCACGGGCGGACTTCCCAGGGTCGCGGAGCTCTTTGAGGCAAGAAAACCGAAGGATCCCGCGATAATAAGCGAGATCGACGGTACCGTAGAATTCGGCGATTCCAAGAAAGGCATGCGCAGGGTCATCATCAAGAGCGCCAGCGGCATGAGCAAGGAATATCTGATCCCTCCGGGCAAGCATCTGAACGTGTACAAAGGCGACAGGATAACTGCCGGCTATCAGATAATCGACGGCCCTGTCGTTCCCCAGGATATATTGAGGGTATCCGGTATCCAGAAACTGCAGGAATACCTCGTGAACGAGGTGCAGGAAGTCTACAGGCTTCAGGGCGTACAGATAAACGACAAGCATATAGAAACGATAGTCCGCCAGATGCTGAGGAAGATCAAGATTGAGGACGGCGGAGACACGACATTCCTGTCAGGCCAGCAGGTCGACAGATTCTTATTCCTCACGGAAAACGAGCGGGTTATGAAAAAGAAAAACAAGCCCGCAAAGGCCTCTCCGCTGCTGCTGGGTATAACAAAGGCAAGCTTGACGACCGAAAGCTTTGTATCCGCGGCGAGTTTTCAGGAGACAACGAGAGTGCTGACGGAAGCCGCGGCAAGCGGGAGGCGCGATGAGCTCTTCGGACTCAAGGAGAACGTGATCATGGGCCATCTTATACCGGCGGGCACAGGCTACGCCGCGCATAGACACATAGATATGAAAAAGGATGCCGGCCCCGGCGAACCCGTAAAAAAGGAAGAGACAAAAAAGGAAGCGAAGCAGTCGGAAACCAGTAAAGAAACGAAGACGGCGGAAAAAGCCGAAGCTAAAGGAAAGAAAAATAAGAAAGCGTAAACTATGCCGACTATCAACCAGCTTATAAGAGTGGGCCGCACGAGTTTTAAAAAGAAGACAAAATCCCCGGCCTTGCAGGCCTGTCCTCAGCGCAGGGGTGTCTGCCTTCAGGTAAAAACACAGACCCCGAAGAAGCCAAACTCGGCTCTAAGGAAAGTGGCGAGGGTCAGGCTGACAAACGGAATGGAAGTCACCGTTTATATACCCGGAGAAGGGCATAACCTGCAGGAACACTCCATTGTCACGATACGGGGCGGGAGAGTCAAGGACCTCCCGGGCGTGCGGTACCATATAGTCCGCGGCACTCTGGATACCATGGGAGTGGCTAATAGAAAAAAATCAAGGTCTAAATACGGGGCTAAAAGGCCCAAGGCATAGCACTATAGCAGGGAGAAGACGATGCGAAGAAGAAGGGCGCCGAAAAGGGAGATATTGCCCGATCCGAAATACAATAGCACCCTGGTGACAAAATTCATAAATGTCATCATGACAAAGGGCAAAAAATCGACGGCAGAGGCCATAGTATATAAAAGCTTTGATACGCTTGCCAAGAAGACGGGCAAAAAACCTCTGGAGGTCTTCGAAAAGGCCTTAGAGAACGCCAGGCCGCTCGTCGAGGTAAAACCGCGCAGGGTCGGCGGAGCGACGTACCAGGTGCCCATCGAAGTGCCGCAAGCCAGAAGCCTGGCGATCGCATTTCGATGGATAAGGGATTTTGCCCGGTCAAGACCCGGCAAACCT
>CAZYBX010000236.1:0-2335 GCA_964645565.1 uncultured Planctomycetia bacterium
GGATTTCCTGAAGGCGGTCGCTATGGTGGCTCGGACAATACCGTCTATAAAAGTGCTGATAGCGGGCGAGGCGCCTCCGTCTAAAAGGCGGTACAGGGAAGAGCTGGAACTGCTGGCGCGGAGGCTGGGGATATCGAACATAGTGGATTTTATGGGTCCCCGCGAGGATATACCGGAGATACTGTCGCGGCTTGACGTACTTGTTCTGCCGACTAAGACGCCCGAAGCTTTCGGAAGAGTCATAGTGGAAGCTCAGGCTGTGGGGGTCCCCGTGGTCGCTACGCGCGTCGGCGGCATAGTGGATATAATAAGGGACGGCGAAAACGGCTTATTGGCCTTTCCCGAAGACCCTCACTCGATAGCCGAGGCGATAGAGAGAGTCCTCAGAAACAGGGACCTCGCGGGCTCCATCGTCTTTAAGGCGAGGGAAGACGTCGAGAAAAAATATTCGCTCGCGGCGATGGCAGAGAAGACCGTCGCTGTCTACGGCGAGGCCTTGTCGTTGAAGAAAATACTCGTGATCAAGATGAGCGCGCTCGGAGACGTCATATTGTCCGTTCCGTCGCTTAAGGCCGTCAGAAAAAAGTTCCCCGGGGCCGTGATAAAAGTGCTTGTCGGTATCGCCTCCAGCGATGCCCTGAGAAGCTGCCCGTACATAAACGAGAGGATAGTCTTCAAGCCGGGTTCAGGCAGGATGCGGCTGAAGAGCATTCTCGCCATGGCCGCCAAGTTGAGGCGCGAAGACTTTGACATCGCCATAGATTTGCAGAACAATAAAGAGAGCCACCTCCTTGCTTTTTTAAGCATGGCCGGCCACCGATACGGCTATCACAACGGCAAGTGGAGCTTCTTCCTGAACAGGCGGGTCAAGGATACGAAAAGGCCCTTAGGGCCGATAGAGCACCAGTTCAGGACACTGAAGCTCCTCGGAATAGAAAAAGGCGATGAGGGCCTGGAGCTTTGGCCTTCGAGTGAGGATGAAGACTGGGCTAAGGGCTTCTTGAGGGAAAACTGGATGGATCCGAAACATGCATTGGTGGGCATCAACATAGGCGCGAGCGATAAATGGAAGTCAAAGCGATGGGAACCCGATTATATAGCTCAATTGTGCGATAAGCTCGCGGGTAAACATAATATCCGGACCATCCTTACGGGCGTCGACAGGGACCTGGACGCCGCCAGAGAGATAGCCAGGCGCGCCAACAGCAAGCCTATAATATCGGCGGGGAAAACCGATATCATGCAGCTGGCTTCCCTTATTAAGCAGTGCAAGGTCTACATAACGACGGATAGCGCGCCTCTGCACATAGCGGCAAGCACAGGCGTTCCGTCTATCGCTCTATTCGGACCGACCGATCCGAGGAGGCATATGCCCGGCCCCGGCAATTGCAGACCGCTTAAAAGCGACGCGAGATGCAGCCCTTGCTATAAGCCGACGTGCGGTAAAAAGAACGGATGCATGAAGCGCATCAAGGTGGACGATGTCCTGGCCGCCGTAGAAGAATTTTTACCGGCCCATACGCGCAGGAAAGAATAGGATCATGAAGATATTGCATGTGGCGACACATATAAATATGGGAGGTATAGGCAGGTATGTCACTAACCTCTCGAGGGCTTTAAAGAAGAGGGGCCATACCGTATTCGTAGCTTCTTCGGGCGGCGGGCTTGAGAAGGTCTTATCCGAAGAGGGGATACCGCATATTTATTTAAACATAAAGACGAAGTCGGAATTAAGTTTCAAGATCATCGCTTCCTATTTCGCCCTTAGGGCCTTTGTAAGGGCTGAGAAGATAGATCTTATACACGCTCACACAAGAGTCACTCAGGTCCTGGCCGCGCTTTTGTCGGCGCGCGAAGGAGTACCCTATGTGGCCACGTGCCACGGGTTTTTTAAAAATCGCCTCGGCAGGAGGTTGTTCGGCTGCTGGGGCCGGAAAGCGGTGGCGATAAGCGAGGCCGTAAAAGAGCAGTTGACGGGAGATTTCAAGCTGCCCGAAGAGAGGGTATCGCTTATACACACCGGAATAGAGCTGGAGGGATTTATAAGAGATGTGCCGCCGGGCGAGGAAGAGAGGTTAAAAGAGAGATGGGGCGTAAGCGGAGGCCATACCATCGGTACCGTGGGAAGGCTTTCTACGGTCAAGGGGCAGGAGACGCTTATCAGGGCCGCGAAAGAGCTCCTGACGGATTTTTCGGATATAAAAGTCTTATTGGTCGGTGACGGCCCCGATGAAGGCCGCCTGCGAAGGTTATCGTCATATCTGGGGTTGGATAATAACGTAGTCTTTGCCGGTTCGGTCGAGCGTACCAAGGATGTCATTCCGGCTATGGACGT
>CAZYBX010000237.1:0-2329 GCA_964645565.1 uncultured Planctomycetia bacterium
ACCTTCTATTGCCAAGCTCGTAAGAGCCTTCGCAATCTAATTGCTCATCCACGCCGAGCTCGTTCAGATCCAGGGCCGCGGATGCCGTGACTATCTTAAACACGGAACCCGGCGGAAAAGTCCCTGAGATCGCCCTGTTTATAAGCGGATAATCGATCCTTCTGAAAAGTTCGGAGACCCTTTTCGGATCGGCGGAATACACAAATATGTTCGGGTCGAAGTCAGGTTTGCTCACGAGACTGAGGATCTCGCCGCTCTCGGAGCCCATCACGAGGACCGCTCCTTTGTATTCCGACATCAACGAGTCTATATACTCCTCTAACTCGAGGTCTATGGCGACCGTGATGTCCCTGCCCTGCTCCGGCTCCCTGACGCCGAGCACCCTGAGTTCTCTGCCTTTCGCGTCTACCTCCACTTGCATCCCGCCGTTCTCTCCCTTAAGATAATTGTCGTAGAAAAACTCAAGGCCGCCTCTGCCGACGGTATCGATCGGCTCGTATCCGTATTCCCTCAGCGCTTCGAGCTCTTTTTCCGTGATCTTTCCCAGGTATCCGGCGATGTGGCTTGCTACGTGGCCGTTAGGGTAATATCGCGTAGGATATGTCTGTATTATCAATCCCGGAAAATTTACGCTTCTTTCCGATATCGCGATCGCGGTCTCCTTTCCTATGTCTCTCTTGAGGACCAGAGGTATAAACGGAGCTATGACATCTTCCTCTATGCTCTTCTTCAATGCCCCGGCCGGCAGACCGAGCAGCTCGCCTAATTGCCCCATCTTCTCCGGGTCCGCCTTGAATTCCTGAGGGATTATTGCGCAATCGAATGCCAGGCGGTTTCCTGCCAGAAGCCTGCCGTCCCTGTCGTATATACTTCCGCGCGGCGCGATCAACGGCACAAGCCGTATCCTGTTTTTCTGTGATAGTTCGGAATAATGATAGCCCTGGAGGCATTGGATATAAAACAGGCATGAGATAAGGGCCATAAAAAAGAACACTATAACGTTCCTTATCAGGGGGATCCTCATACTTCAGCCTCGCTTATTCCAAGGACTTTTATAAGGAACGCGTAGACCCATATCCCAAGGAAAGCGTTGATCGCGGAGACCGACAAGATGGACGGGCTGAACACGGATTTCATACCTGTACCGAAGGACAACGGGGAATTGCGGACGCTTACGACGGCAAAATACGTCCAGAGGATAAAAAAAGACACTCCAAACGTCAGGATGATATGGGTCATCGCGCTGTCTTTATAAAACTTATTATTGTTCTTTCCTATAATATATCCGCCCGCTGCGTATAGAATCGCGTTCAAGCCGAATAATCTTATTGAAAATATGTCGAGAAGCAGGCCGCTTAAGAAACCTGTTTCGGCTCCGAACCTCGCGTTCGAGAAAAGGGCGAAAAATACAGTTATTATCAGCATAAGGTTGGGCTTCAGCGAAGCGGACGTCAAAAAATTACTTATCAACAATTGCAGAAGAAAGGTCAGTATTATGACGGGGTAGGCGTGTCTCCGGTCTATTCTATGCATAGCACCTCTTCCAGCTTAGAAAGCCTTCCCGCCGGTTTTATGATAGCGGACTTATAGAGACTGACTCTCTCCTTGGCTGTTTTTTCCACTTCGCCTATTAAAAGTCCCTTAGGATAAATGCCTCCCAATCCCGAGGTCATCACCTTGTCGCCGGCTTCTATTTCAGAGTCCAAGGACAAGTACACCAGCTTACACCCTCCCTGCGGCGTCCCTATCATGAGCCCTGAATCGCGGCTGCCCTGGACGATCGCTCCGACCTTTGAATCTATATCGTTTATGAGCATGACTTTACTCATGGACTTTCCGGCTTCCCTCACCCTGCCTACGAGGCCCTCTCCGGATATGACCGCCATATCATTCCTTATGCCGTCGGAGGCGCCTTTGTCTATAAATACCACGGAAGACCAGTTATTCGGGTCACGTCCTATGACCGAGGCGGGTATAGAAGACCTCCCCGCCTCTTTTTTAAAACCTAGAAGTTCCCGCAGGCGTTTATTTTCCAGCTGTATCTCTTCGTAGTTTATAAGCCTGTGCTGTAATTCGGCGATAGCCTGGCGCAACTGGATCTTTTCGCTGTCTATGTACGGCAGCCTCGAGATCTTCTCAAAATAATCTAATGAGTCGTCGATTATCTTAAAAGGGAGCCTGATTATGCCTGCGGCGGTCATCTTGAGGCGTTGGATGGGCTTGGGGGGAGCGAGCATCGTCCAGATAAGAATCGCAATTATTACGATCACGATGATCGATCTGGGTTTTAACACAATAACCTTGGTTCTTTAATAGTTTATGATTCAAG
>CAZYBX010000238.1:0-2320 GCA_964645565.1 uncultured Planctomycetia bacterium
GACCTTTTTAAAGGCCTTCACGATATCCTTCATATCACGTATGCCGAACGGGTGATGTATCTGCCGTATACAGAGGAGTCTGCTGCATATGGACTCCGCCGCGACGCACTTTACCTCTTTATAGTCTACCGGCTCCCCATAGATCGAACATGAATACGGGCATCCTGAGGCGCCGTATGTTATCTTCTCCTGAAAGAGAGGGTTCTTATATAAAGGATGCGGATAACCCTTGCTCAGGGGGATGCCTTCCGCATCCATGACTTCTATAAATCTGTCCCGCGGTACACCGACGGCTTCTTCATCGTAAATTAACGCGAAAATATGGCATATCTCGCTTTTCTTGAATCTCAGGCTTCGTATCCCCTTAAACGAACGCAGTCCGTTTTCGAGATACGCCGCGTTCTCCCGCCGCACTTCATTGAGCCGGTCGAGCCGCTTGAGCTGTTCTACCCCTATAGCCGCCGGCACTTCGGTCAGCCTGAAATTATAACCCAGTAGATTGGATATATACTGACGCGGCTTTCCGTATACCCACGCCTCGCCGTGATTCCGTATCAGCCGGCAGCGTTCGGCCAACCCCTCGTCATCCGTTGTTATCATGCCGCCCTCTCCGATGACCATGTTCTTAGTCTCCACAAAGCTGAAGACGCCGATATCCCCTATCGAACCGACCTTCCTGCCTCTATAAGATGTGCCCGGAGCCTGACAGGCATCCTCAAGCACCGCTATATTTTTCTTCTTCGCCAATGACATGATTGCGCCCATATCGGCCGCCTTTCCGTAAATATGCACGGGGATCACGGCCTTGGTCCTTGGCGTAACCGCCTTTTCTATCTCGGATGGGTCTATACAAAAGGTATCAGGCCGCACGTCGGCAAAGACGGGTATGGCGTTATTCATCAATACCGCGGATACGGTAGCCGTAAACGTAAACGGCGGGACTATGACCTCGTCTCCCGGTCCGATGTTCAAAGCGGCGAGCGCGACATGCAGAGCCGAAGTGCCGGAATTTACCGAGACGGCGTACTTCACGCCTATATAAGTCGCGAAACGTCTCTCGAACTCACGGACCTTCTCTCCGCCCAGGAAATCTTTGTAGAAACCCGAAAGACGCCGCTCCTTAAGGACATCTGTGGCCGCGCGCACCTCGTTTTTTCCTATAGGCGCTAAATAGTCGAAGCTCTGTTCCCGCACTTTTTTCCCGCCTTTGATAGCCAATATATCGCTCATCTCAACCTTCCGTCTTTCGTAAACGATGTCCTCCTCGGAATAATAGTTCTCTTCCTTTGCCTGAGCGGCAGAAGGACCTCTTTACCGCCCCGGTCCGATGATTCATGAAATGCCATAGCTATCTCGAGTGCCCCCCTTCCGTCTTCGCCAGTACACAGGACGGCCGGCTTCCCGTCCAACGCTTTGACTATATTACCGACGGCGTTCATGATAGGCGGTGTCCATTCCGGAGTCCCGATTTTTTTCAAAACCAGCTCTTTTATTCCCGATTCGTTTTTGCTCTTCCGCCCCAGAAAAAGGCGGTATATATCCCTGCTCCTGATGTTGCCTCCTATCTCTAATATGCCCCGATCACCGATCACAGTCGCACCGAACAGGACGAATTCTCTGAACGAAGAATCGATGAAACATAACGGCCCATGTTTAAACCTCAACGTCCCGCGCGCGCCCGGATCCGTGCTTCTATCCCGGATGATCGACCCTGAGACCGCGGATGCGCCGCCAAAGAAGTGGCCGAGCATGTCAAATAGATGCGTGCCGCTGTTCAATAATCCGGCCGGGCAAAAAGCGGTGATCAGATCGATATTACCGATCACCTTATTTTCGAGCAGCTCCTTCACCTTGCCGTATGAGGCATCCCATCTTCTGGTATGATTGACGACGAGCGTAACGCCATACCGCTTGCATGAGCGTATCATCCGGTCGGCATCCTTAAGCGAAGAGGCCATAGGCTTTTCGCAGAATATGGCCCGGACGCCTAACCCGGCGGCGGCGATACATATCTCCGCGTGAGTCTCGGTCGGCGTACAGATACTCAATATATCAAAGGCCTCGCCCGCGAGCATCTTGCGGTAGTCGGTATACATCCTGCTGACGCCGAACCGCCGCGTCGCGGCGCGCGCCCTTGAGGCGTCTATATCACACACGGCCGCCACGTCAGTCCGCTCGTTCCGGGCATACGCGGACATATGACTCACCGGCTGTTTTATGAGACTGTCCTCGTTAAAGGACCAGCCGATCCTGCCGCATCCTATGATGCCGACACGGTACTTTTTCAACAATGCCCTCCGCTCTTCGAGACCGCCGCCTC
>CAZYBX010000239.1:0-2307 GCA_964645565.1 uncultured Planctomycetia bacterium
TGCATCTTTTTAAGAACGTCCTCAAGAAGTTCATTGTCCCTTACCAGGTAGCACGGCCTCATGACATCCATCGCCTTTCTGGAAGGATCTTCCACCAGCAGGTCAGTGGCCTTGACAACGCCCACTATATCGACGCGCGTTTCGCCGTAGACCGGTATCCAGGAATATCCGGTCTCCAGTATCGTCCTGCTCAACCCCTGAACCGTCTCTTCCCTTGAGGCGGTAACCACCTTATCGAGCGGCACCATGATATCCTCGGCGTCCGTCTCCCCGAAGTCGAATATCTCATACGCCATATCCATCACCATCTCGTCCACGATCCCCTTTTTCATACCCTCTTTGATAAGGAGCTTGAACTCATCCCTCGTGACAAAAGGGCTTTTCTTCGAACGCCCGCCCCCTATGGCCTTTGAAAAAATCTCGGCGGCCCCGCCGGCAAAAAAGACCAGAGGAAAAAGGATATAATAGGCGAATTTCAATGGAAGACTGATCTTCAGGGAAAACGGCAGAGAATGTCTTCTGGCAAAACTCATGGGGATGATCTGCCCGAATACGAGGACGAGTGGCATCATGACCGCCGTGGATACGGCTGCCGCCGTCTCCGGACTTTCGAAAAATCTCGACGCGACACCCGCCGCCATGGAGGACCCTACGATCACGGCGATATTCACGCCCACAAGCGTCGTCCCTAAAAGCCTCTCGGGATTTTTAAGGAGCTTCTCGAGATATCCGGCCCTATTATCACCCTGCAGCGCAAGATGGGATATTTTTATCTTATTGGACGATATGATGCCCATCTCGGAAGCGGCGAAGAAAGCCTGCATCGCCAACGAAAGCATTATTATCGATAATACGAATACCGGTGCCATTCCTACTTCCTGATTATCCTGCCCAGGAGGGCTTCCTTGTCGCGGATATCCCCTATGATCTCTTCAAGGAGGTCCTCTAAAGTGACGAGGCCGGCCAATCTGCCGTCATTGTCGCGGACCAGCGCGAGGTGGATCTTTCTCGATATGAACTCTCGCAATAGAAGATTAAGCCGCATCTCCCTGCCTACATAATAGGGCTCCCTTAAAAGCTTCCTGATATCGATGCCTCCGGAAGGATCGAGCAGTTTTCTAAGAAGGTCTTTTGCGTAAAGTATACCCAGTATACTTGATTTGTTTTCTTCATAGACCGGGATCCTTGAAAGCTCCGCCTCTTTTATCGCCAGGCTCATGGCGGCCATCGGCATATCGACCGGAAACGAAACGATATCCCTCTCATTGACCATCACGTCCTTGACTCTCTTATCGCTGAGCTGGAGGACATCCTCCATCATCTCGGCTTCTTCCCTATCCAATATGCCTTCCTTGGAATAGCCCACCTTTATGGCGCTTTCCAGCTCGTCTTTGGTGATATAAGACTCGGTCTTTTTAGCGGACCTGCTCAAGAAAGAAAGCATGGCCTCGGCTAATCTGCTCAGGACGAAACGGAGCGGAAATACGAGCTGAGAAAAAAACGCTATCGAGGGAGAGGCGAAAAGCGAAAAACGCCTCGCGTTCTTTATGGCGATTATCTTGGGCATTATCTCGCAAAAGACCACCACTATGGCGGTCATGGCCGCGATGGATATGCCCACCCCCTTTTCTCCCCACATCTTTATGCTGATGGCAGCCGCTATGCTCGCGGCGAATACGTTGGAAAACATATTGCCTATCAGGATCGTGATCAGAAGATCGGTCGGACTGCCGAGAAGAGACTCGACTATGGCGGAATTTCTGGCATTGTCGACCTTTAGGCGCCTTACGCTTATCTTGCTTAAGCTGAATAGCGAGGTCTCGGAACCCGAAAAAAACGCGGATAGACACAAAAGTATCAGAAGAAAGATTATGCTATAAGCCATATCAGGTTATCATATCCATCTTTTTTTCTTGAAATACACCAGCATGCCCACGCCTAATATAATCATAAAAGCGGATATACTAAAAAACCCCCATCTCCAGGTCAAAAGCGGCATGGCGCTGAAATTCATGCCGTATATGCCGGTTATCAGGGTGAGCGGCATCATAATGGTCGCTATGATGGTCAGCACCTTCATGATATCGTTTGTCCTGTTGGATATAGAGGTCAGATAGGCGTCAAAAGCGCTGGCGGTGACGTCTCTGTATGTATCGATGGTATCGTTTATGAAGATCATATTATCGTAGACGTCGCGGAAGTAAGCGCGCCTTTTGGGGTTTATAAACTGAAAATTCTCCCTCGATAAGAAGTGGACCGTATCTCTCTGGGGGCCTATGAACCTTCTCAGATACATTATATCCTTCT
>CAZYBX010000240.1:0-2292 GCA_964645565.1 uncultured Planctomycetia bacterium
GGAGATAGGAGTTAGGGGACGGGGAAAATGCTGAAGAAAGAGATATTGAGGATAAGAAGACATAAGAGGTCAAGGAGAAAGATCATAGGCACGGAAAAGAGGCCGCGCCTTTCGATACACCGAAGCTTAAGCAACCTGTATGTGCAATTAGTCGATGATATAAACGGCAGGACTCTCTGCGCGGTTTCCACGCTGAGCCCCAGCGTAAAAAGCGCGGTAAAGTACGGCGGTAATGTAAAGGCCGCGCAGGCGCTCGGAGAAGCCGCCGCTTCGCTCGCCAAGTCCAAGGGCATATCGAAAGTGACATTCGACCGAGGCGGCCAAATCTACCACGGAAGGATAAAGGCCTTCGCGGAATCCGCCAGAAAAAACGGATTAGAATTCTAAAGGAGTCCAATGGGTTCGAGAGAAGTAAGCCGGAAAAAGGAAACGGTAATAAAGAACATAGAAGAGGCGTCTCAGCCGGAGCTTATCGAAAGAGTAATATGCATAAATAGAGTGGCAAAGGTGGTAAAAGGCGGAAGACGGTTTTCTTTCAACGCGCTTGTAACGGTCGGGGACGGGAAGGGGAACGCGGGATACGGATTCGGGAAGGCCAACGAGGTCTCTGAGGCGATCAAGAAAGCATTGAGCAACGCCAAAAAGAACTTTATCCACGTACCTCTAAAAAACACGACGATCCCGCACGAAATAATCGGAAAATACAAAGCGGCCAGGGTCATGCTCAAGCCGGCCGGACCCGGGACAGGCGTGATTGCAAGCAGCGCCGTCAGGGCCATATGCGATTCGGCGGGTATCAAGGACATACTGACGAAGTCATTAAGGTCAAATAACCCGCTCAATGTAGTAAAGGCTGCGGTTGACGGTTTTTCGCGGATCAAGAGGACGGGTCAGGAGACAAACCGATGAGACTGCACGAGATACCGATACCGCAGGGCGCGCGCAGGAAGATAAAGATAGTAGGGCGAGGCTCCGGTTCGGGACACGGAAAAACAAGCGGTAAAGGACATAAGGGGCTGAAGGCGCGTTCCGGCGCTGGAGGCAAATTACGTATGGGGTTCGAGGGCGGGCAGATGCCGCTGATCCGGCGTGTGCCGAAACGCGGGTTCAGGGGCGGCGTTAAAGTCATCAACCAAGTGGTAAACCTCGACGACCTGAACGACTTCAGGAAAGATGACGTTGTTGATCCTGAAAAATTAAAGAGACTGAATTATATCAAGAGCGCCTGCAAGCCCGTGAAGATCCTGGGAAGCGGCGAGATCAAGAAAGCCCTGAACGTGCGGGCCCATTCATTTTCGAAAAGCGCGGCAAAAAAGATAAAAGAGGCCGGAGGGACGGCGGAAGTTACCAAGGATTAATCACAATATGCTGGGACCATTGCTAAACATATTCAAGATACCTGACCTGAAAAAAAAGGTCTTTGCTACCTTCGGTCTCATCGCCGTCTATAGAATAGGCGCATTTATCCCTACGCCCGGGATCGACAGCGCCAGGCTGATGATGGTCTTTGAAAAGATGGCCCAGACCGCCGGAGGGACGCTGCTCGGTCTCTTCAACGTATTTTCAGGCGGCGCGATGCAGAGGGCCACCATATTCGCCCTCGGGATAATGCCCTACATATCGGCATCGATCATCCTGCAGCTTTTGACGGCAGTGGTCCCTCAATTGGAAAGACTGGCAAAGGAGGGAGAGGCGGGCCGGCGCAAGATAACTCAATATACCCGGTATGGGACGGTGGCGTTGTCCGTGATCCAGTCTTTCTTCATCGCGATGTGGCTGGAAAACCCGGCCCATTTTCAAGGCGAGATCATAGTGCCGCACGGAGGCCTGGCATTCAGGCTTATAACCATCATAACGCTCACAAGCGGAACAGCGTTCATCATGTGGCTCGGCGAGCAAATACAGGAATTCGGAATAGGAAACGGCATATCTCTTATCATCACCGCGGGTATAATATCAAGACTGCCGAGCGCTATAGCTCAGCTGGTCGGCCTGATTTCCTTCACGGCTGAAAGACGGCAGGTGGAGCCTTTGACGCTCATATTTATGGCTGTCATGTTCATAGGAGTCATAGTAGCGGTGATACTGATAACGCAGGGGCAAAGAAAGATACCGGTGCAATATGCCAAGCGGATCGTCGGAAGAAAGATATACGGCGGCCAAAGCACATATATACCTCTGCGCGTCAATCAGGCCGGGGTGATACCAATAATATTCGCGCAAAGCTTGATCCTTTTCCCGGCCACCATAGCAAGCATCATCCCCAATGAATTTATGCAGCGCATAGCTTCC
>CAZYBX010000241.1:0-2287 GCA_964645565.1 uncultured Planctomycetia bacterium
TGTCAACGTGAAGCGCCCTCAGCAGATAAAGCTGGAGACGCTTGATGAAAACGGACAAAAGGTGCGCCTGGAGGCCTCCGGACTTTTGGCGAGGGCGATCATGCATGAGATAGATCACTTAAACGGGAAGCTGATCATCGATTATCTTAACCCTTTAAAGCGCTTTTTTAAATTCAGGAAACAGTCATGTCGGGGATAGGGTTCTGGGAGATCGCGGTCATAGCCCTCATCGTCCTTATATTCTTTGGCGCAGCCAAACTGCCTGAAATAGGGAAGGCTCTGGGAAAAGCCATACACGAATTTAAGAAGGCGGGCAGAGATTCGGACGAAAAAGAAGAATGAGAACAATCTGGAATGTCGACTTCAGGCTGGTATTAGCGTTGATCATATGCATCGGAAGCCTGCTGATATTTTATTTCGCCGAGGATAAAGAAGCTTTTATAAACTTCTTCTTCATACCTACCCTCCTTGCCGGATACGTCTACGATTCGCGCGGCGGAGTCATAGTCGCGGCGATCTCGTTTGCCCTCATCTCTTTAATATCATTCGCAAGCTTTCAAAATCCGGCCGACTTCATCGTCCGCGAGGGGCTGCTGGTCGGATGCTTTCTCGTCATCTCAGGCTTTCTCGTAGGGAAGCTTACGGAGCAGATAAAATCTGCGTATTTCGGCACGATATCCGCCCTGGCGCTTGCCATGGAGTCCAGGGACCCTTATATTTACGGGCATTCCGCCAGAGTCGCGGAGATCTCAGCCAGGATAGCGAAGAAACTTAAGCTGCCCAAGCAGGAGCAGGATATCATAAGGATCGCGGGGGTCCTGCACGATATCGGCAAATTCGGCATAAGGGAGGACATATTGAGAAAAAGCGGCGCGCTGACAAGCGACGAATACGACCATATCAGGCAGCATCCCCTTATCGGAGCAAGCATACTCAGCCCTCTGCGCCTGTTGAAAAACGTCATACCGTATATCTATTACCACCATGAACACATCGACGGAAGCGGATATCTGCGCAAGAAAGGGAATAAGATACCGCTTGGCGCGCGGATCCTAAGCGTTGCAGACGCGTACGAGGCCATGAGCTCGGACCGCCCTTACAGAAAGGCCCTTTCCCGGGATAATATCGTCAGGATATTCAGAGAAAAAAGCGGAAAGCAATTCGATAAGACCGTGGTGGACGCCCTCTTCAGAATAACGGATGACCTGAGGATAAGGATAGAGGCCGACGAAAATATTAAATTTCAGTAAAGGAGTACGGGATGAGTCTTATAGAAAAAATAAATTCCGACCTGAAGCAGGCCATGAAGCAGAAAGACGCCCTCCGCCTTTCCGTCCTCAGGATGTTAAAGGCGGCCGTAAACAACAAGATGATAGAGCTCGGGACGGATGAGCTCAGGGACGGCGAGGCGGCATCGCTCATACGCAAGGACATCAAGCGCCATCAGGACTCCATAGAACAGTTCAAAAGGGGAGACAGGGCGGATCTCGCAAAAAAGGAGGAGGCTGAGCTCGAAATACTCAAATCCTACCTGCCTGATGAGCCCTCGACGGGTGAGATAAGGGATATCGTGAAGAAGATAATCGAAGAAACCGGCGCGAGCGGCAAGAAGGATTTCGGCAAGGTCATGAGACAGGCGATGGAGAGGTTGAAGGGCGCCGCGGACGGCAGGAGTATAAGCTCCGTCATAGATGAGATGCTGAAAAAGTGAGCGGGAGAGAGGCGCGATGGACATAAAGATAAGGGAAGCCCGGAAGATAGCCATAGTGGACATACGGGGACGCGTGGACATAAACGCCTCGGAAGTCATCGAGACCGTCGGATGGCTGCTCAAAAACAGCAAAAAGGATATCCTGCTGAATTTTGAAAAAGTCGATCTGGTAGATTACAGCGGCATCTCCATACTCGCCATCGCTTATAAAAACGTGATGAATCATAACGGGAAAATGAAGTTCTGCAAAGTCGCGGTCCATATAGAGGAGCTATTCAAGCTTGTCAGGCTGGATTCCATATTTGAGGTATATGCCGACGAAGACACCGCGCTGAGGACCTTCCATTACGAATCGCCTATCGACAAAAAACAGCTTAGAAGGCGTTTTAAAAGATTGGACGTCTATATCGAGGTGGATTTCTGCGCCAAAAGGGATTTTGAAAGAAAGAGCAACATATGGCACACCGGCAAGCTGCTTAACCTTAGCGGCGACGGGCTCTTTTTATACACAAAAAAATTATTAAAGTTGGGCACGGACGCGATATTGAAGATCGATCTGCGGGATAAGAAGCCCTT
>CAZYBX010000242.1:0-2269 GCA_964645565.1 uncultured Planctomycetia bacterium
GGATGCCTATGTAAGGTGAATCAGGGTAGCCTGACTTGAGCAGGTCTATGCGGTTATCTTCATTGGATGCGTCTTTTGTATACTGCATCAACATATGCGTGTATTCGTGGGGATAAACGGCCGGGCCTTCGGTTAAAGAATCGATAAAGCCGTTTCTTTCAATGCGTCTTATCACAAAAGCGCCCGCTAAATCGTTTTCGTCCAATACCTCTCGCGGGATGTCGTAATAATCCAGCGTATTATAAGCATCTTCATCATCTATAAGCTCAAAACCGACGGTACTCTCTACCGCCGCATGTTCCGAAAGGCACTCCACCAGGATCCTGTCGAAACGCGCTCCTATGCCCTTACCGGCAACTGACTCATGGAAGTCATTGACGGCATTTGCGATAATAGCATCCCCGTAAATAACGCTTTTCGCGAGCACCTCTTTAAGCAGATCCATCTGCTCGTCCTCGGAAACTTCCCAATATATATCATACAGAAGATAATTCTCAGGTGGCGTGCCAAAAGAGACATTATCAAGGTATTCCGCGTTCCACTGCGCCAGTATCCTGTTAAAGATCTCGTAGGCTTTAGCTTCATCTTGCTCGTAGTAATCGAATGGGTTTTCTCCAAAAGTGTCTAAAAAGACACCCGCTATATTCAAAGCCTGCTGATACGCTAAATGCCTCTGGATCAACAAATCCAGTGTTATATCTAAGGAGCTTTTCCCGGCTATGGGTTCGCCGCAGACCTCCCGTTCTATGAGATTCGCCATCTCGTGCGGATCTTTGCCGCTGAAGTGCTCAGTGGACAAAAGCTCTGTAGCATCATGGGCGATAAGCGCTATTACCTCATTCTCCTTCCCCTGGCCTACAAGATAAATTATAAGATTGATGGGAAGATATATCGTCTTATTGGCTTTATCGGTATAGCCGAATGAGAACCTATCCTCTGATTCTATTTTTATTCCGTAGTAGCAGTCCGGATTTGTAATAACGGCAAGTTGGCATTCATCCAGCGCGTCGGCGACATCATTATAATCATGCTCTCTTAACCAGCCGGACGTCTTCGCCTTCAGGTCATCACAGGGCTGAGAAGTCCCTTTAGCGATTTCAGGATCATCGATTATAGCCTTTATATCAGCTTCGCTTATTCCCTGCCCCTTCTGTATGGAGTCGGCTGGAATATCTCCGCCGCCCGCCGCGATCGCCTCAAGCAGGCCGGGGTCGAGGAGGTCATTGGAGACGAAGGCCGCGTATATCTCATACTGGAGCGTGGTGAGGGCAGTGTCAGCAGCCTGCTTCTTCATCCAGAAGCCGCCTGTGTCATCCGCCGTGAGGCTGAGGAGGTTATAGAGATTAGTGAGCTCTGCCTGTCTGTCTCCTCCGGGCCAGTCGTGCCTTGAGAGATATTCAAGTTCGAGTATCGTAGCTAAAGTTTCGTTAAGTAATCTTACTCTATAGGATGTGATAGTTTCGCCGGTAAGCTGGGTAGAGGCTCCGAGTGCTGTGCGCAGAGTCTCCCAGTTTACTCCCTGGCGGGCCAATGCGCTCATAGCGCTAAGGATTGAGTTATCGTTTGGATTGGCCGTATAGATAGAGTTATTCACTATGTGCAGCATCTCATGGAAGAATACGGCAATCGCCTCATCTCCTGAGAGCGTGTCAAGCAACAGGACCACGCCTGACTTCATGGCGATGCCGCGGACTGAGATTGCTTCGTCGGCTTCGCCTTCTCGCAATGACGGGAGGGCTTCTACGATCTTATCCAGCACATCCTGTGACACATGATGCACCCCGTAATCCAGGAAGTTGGCCCGGATGGGGAGATTATTGAGGGCTTCGGCTGCGGCGGTAATTCGCGCGAGCGAATCGGGGGAATCGCCGGATTCAGTTTCGATGATGTTAAGATATGTTTGAAGCTTTGATGGTGAAGGCGTATCAGTCTCAGTAGGGATCGTATCCATGTCTGTATCGATCAGCATCGCCTCTATCTCTTCATCAAGCCTTGCCTCAAGCTCGGCTGCGGGTATATTTTTACCTATAGTCTCCCACCAGTTGATGGTATTAATGTTATGCGCTATGACGGCTTTTGTGGCGACTTCTTCCTTGTTGGGCAGGTCAGGGAAGTCTCCTCTTGCCATGAGCTCGTTTCTTATGTCAAGTGCCGTATCCCTCCACCAGCTCTCTGCTCCTGAGGCGCCCTGGCTGATAACGATAATGATAGCAAAAGATACTGATAGTCAGAAAGTATCTATTAGGGTGTTAACAACAGCCAGTGCCGT
>CAZYBX010000243.1:0-2252 GCA_964645565.1 uncultured Planctomycetia bacterium
TCTTGAAACTCTATAACATAAAAGAGACCCTGGAGTAAATAACAATAAAAGGAGTCGTCATGGTAAAGGTATATAGCACGCCGACATGCCCTTTTTGCATACAGACAAAAAGGTTTCTGAAAGACAATAATGTGGAATTTGAAGACATAGACGTCTCAAAAGATCATGAAAAGGCGCAGGAGATGATGGATAAGACCGGCCAGATGGGCGTGCCGGTGCTGGATGTCAACGGTAAGATCATCATCGGTTTCGACAGGGACGCGATAAGCAGCGCCCTGGGCCTGTGATTTTTATATATGTCAAGTGATGTCAAAAAAGAAGAAAAAGCAGCGTGTCATGCCTGCCGAAAGGCCCCCTTTTACAGAAATAAGACTTTCATAGTCGCCTCCGTATTGTTGTCATTATCGCTATTATCCTATGTGATGCCCGCGCTTGAGCCGTTCAGAAAGTCCCTATTCATGTATTTAGCGAGGATCTGGTGGGCGATACTTTTGGGGCTTATCGTAGGCGGCATCATCGATTACTATGTACCGCGTGAATATATATCTTATCTATTGGCCGGAAAAGACAAGAAGGTGATCTTCTATTCGGTCGTATTAGGATTTTTCATGAGCGCATGCTCCCACGGCATACTGGCGCTTTCAATAGAACTGCATAAGAAGGGCGCCGGCAATCCGGCTGTGGTAGCATTTTTACTCGCCAGCCCGTGGGCTAATATGACCCTTACGATAATGCTGATAGGATTCTTCGGGCTTAAGGCTCTTTTTATTATCTTTGGAGCGATTTTAATCGCCGTGATAACGGGCCTTATATTTCAGGTGCTGCAGGATAGGGGCCTCATAGAAGAGAACCCCAATGTCGTAAATATCGAAAGAGGCTTTTCTGTGGTGCAAGATATTAAAAAGAGGCTCGGAGAATACAGATTTTCCTTCAGGGCGCTCGGTTCCGATGCGAAGGGTCTATATAACGGAATGGTGAAGCTGGGGAATATGGTGTTGTGGTGGATCCTGATAGGCATGGGCATCGCCAGTTTCGCCGGGGCGTATATCCCTGCCGGCATATTCCGGGATTATATGGGGCCGACATTCCTCGGCCTTCTTGCGACGCTGGCCGTGGCCACGGTGATCGAGGTATGCTCCGAAGGCTCCGCGCCTATGGCATTCGAGATATTCAGGCAGACGCGCGCATTCGGCAACAGCTTTGTCTTCCTTATGGCAGGTGTTGTCACCGATTATACGGAGATAGGGCTTCTTTGGCATAATGTGGGAAGGAAAGTCGCCATATGGCTGCCCATAATCACCGTGCCGCAGGTCATCGTTTTAGGGCTTGCCGCGAATATGATATTTAAATAAAAGCGAGGGGTCTCTTATGACTTTTATCTGGATCATGTCGGCGACGCTATTCGTAAGCCTTATTTCCCTGGTAGGCATATTTACCTTATGGGTGAAACCGAAAGTATTCGATAAAGTCCTGCTGATTCTTGTCGCATTCGCGGCAGGCAGCCTGATAGGAGGCGCGTTTTTGCACCTCCTTCCGGAGGCGGTGGAGAGATGTTCATGCGAGACAGTCTTCGTATATGCCCTTATAGGGTTCAGTGTCTTTTTTTTGATGGAGAGATACTTCTATTGGAGGCATTGCCATCATGGTGTCTGCGACGTGCATACGTTCACTTATCTCAATCTGGTGGGGGACGGGCTCCATAACTTTATCGACGGCCTGGTCATAGCGGCAAGTTTTATGGCCGATTTTAAACTTGGAATAGTGACCACGATCGCCGTTATTCTGCATGAAGTGCCTCAGGAGCTCGGAGATTTCGGCATCCTTGTATACGGCGGCTTCAGTAAACCCAAAGCCCTTTTTTATAACTTTCTATGCGCCCTCACGGCGATGATAGGCGCCGCTATCGGTTATGTATTATCGGGTATCACGCAGAACGCGTCTTTATTCCTGGTACCGTTTACCGCCGGAGGGTTTATCTATATCGGCGCTTCGGACCTGCTTCCCGAGCTCCACAAGCAGAAAGATATAAAGCGGGCGAATATGGCGTTTATCACATTTATTCTGGGGCTTGTCTTCATGGCCCTGGTAAAATTTATAGGCTGAAGATGAAAGACATCGATCTGATTATATTTGATCTGGACGGAACGCTGGTGGATTCCGGCAAGGATATAACCGCCGCCGTGAATCACACCTTGAGAAAGATCGGGCTGAAGGAAAAAGACCCCGAGGAGATAAAGTCTTATATCGGTACC
>CAZYBX010000244.1:0-2247 GCA_964645565.1 uncultured Planctomycetia bacterium
ATGGGTCTCGTCCATGACGCAGGAATAAAAACGACTTTGCCACAGATGTCCTGTTCTGCCCATTTTTTTATTGAAATATTTCGCGTATCTCGTATGCGTGTCCCCGAAGGTCTTGGCTAAAGACAATTCGTTCCCCGGAATTACCGTGAAGTGGACGTGGGTCGGCATCAGAGAATGCACTAAGACAGAAAGGTCATGTTTGCTGCTGCAATCAGAGAAAATTGAAAAGTACGTCTCATAATCACAATCACCCAAAAAAACTTTCTGTTGGTTATTACCTCTTTGGGTAATGTGGTGCGGTAAACCTACCGCTACTGCTCTGGCTATTCTTGGCATAGCCATCACCTCCCCTCACTTATATATACGAGCGAGGAGGCAAATCCTTACATGTTTTTTTAAAAAAAATGAAAAAAAGAAAAGCTACCGCCTTTCTAACTTTTTATAACTCTTAAAATAGGGTGACTGTCACCGATAGGAGGGGAGGATGTCGCGGGGGAGGCCTGCTTTGGCGATCTTTCCTTTATGCAGCCAGATCACTTTATCGCAGTATTTTTCGATCATCCACAATTCGTGGCTTACGAGGACGACGGCCGCACCGTTTTTCACGAATTCCTTTATCTTATTCGCGCTCTTGACTTTAAATTCCTCGTCTCCCACTTCGAAGACTTCGTCGATAAGCAATATATCGGGATCGCAGTTGGCCGCGATGGAAAACGAGAGCCGCTGCCTCATGCCCTGCGAAAACTGATACACTTTAGTATTAACAAAATCGCCGAGTTCTGAAAATTCGACAATAGAATCGAATCTTTGTTTAGTCTCACTGCCTGATAGCCCGAAAAGGGAACAACACATGTAAATATTGTCTTCCATAGTGAGCCTCTCCCTGAGGCCGATGTAAAGATTTATCAAAGAGATTATATTGCCCTGCGTTCTAACTGTGCCGGAGTTTTTATCATATATTCCCGCTATGATCCTCAATAAAGTGCTTTTGCCGGAACCGTTCTCTCCTATTATTCCGAGTATCTCGCCGCCGCTAACCGTAAACGAGACGTCTTTCAAGGCCCAGAGCTCTCTTTTCGGCTCCCTGCCCGAAAATACAGATATGACCCTGTTAAGGGCGTTCTGGTCTTTCTTGAACCCTATCCTAAACTTTTTAGACAGATCTTTTATTTCGACGCGCGTCATCACATCAACTCCGCAAACTTGGTTTTCAAACGTTTAAAAATAATCAGCCCTGCCGACAGAAATATAATACTATATAAAGCCGCGCCGCCGACCATCCATGCCTCGGGCGTCCGCCCGTATACCACGATATCTCTTGTAATGGTTATAAAGTAATACATCGGGTTAAAGATGTTGATAAAAGCGAGCCTCGTCTGGCCTTCTATGGCGTAAAAAATGGGCGTTCCCAGCCAGATGAGCCTGGAGGCGAATGACCATATGTGCTCTATGTCCAAAATGTAAACGGTCAATGCCCCCAGGATAAGTGAAGCGCCGAAAATAAAAGCATAGAAAAACACCAATATCAAAGGATAGAACACCAGGCCGGACGGCGAGCCTTTGTAGATGAGTATAAAAATCGCAAAAAGAAGGAGTTCGAAAAGATGTGAATATAGCGTCTTGAGGACTACGGAACCTACGAGCGCCTGCCTCGGAAAATTGACAGACTTGATAAGATACCTGTTGCTGCGGATTATCTTTGTGGATTCTATCGTCGCCTGCTGGAAAAAGTTGAACATGATGATGCCTATCAAGAGATACAGAGGAAAACTCGGGATATCGTTTCCGACCCTGTCTGAAAAAATAAGTAATAAAAGGAGGAATAAAAGAAGAGGATTCAGAAGATACCAGAGGATGCCTAGGTAGCTCCCTTCGTTTCTCTCTTTAAACTCCGCTTTGGCTAAGGCAAAACTCAATTGAAATCTGCGTTTTATCGGATTCATAATTATCCTGACTTTTTATACCCTTAAAATAGGGTGGCTGTCACCGCTTTAAAAGGCGGAGCCGTGCTGGTTCGGGTCTTCGTGTGGGTCGTCCGCGCCGATAGACCAGTCGCCCGTATGCATCTCACCGTCTATGTCCGTGGGAACGTCATCCCAGAGTGGCGTGCCGTAATTCAACGCTCCGCCGTCCGTAGGCTGGAGATGGTAATCATCACTGGTAGTATCTACGAAGGTGAATGTCTGGCCGTTCCGGTCGTTAGAGCCTCCCGTATCATTTCCATCCGAGGTGGCGTTGTAGTCAGAG
>CAZYBX010000245.1:0-2180 GCA_964645565.1 uncultured Planctomycetia bacterium
AGATTCTGGATTATGGATTCCGGGCTCGCGAGCTTCACTCGCGCCCCGGAATGACTGCGCGTTCTCTTAGACCCGCTCCAGCGCCAGCGAAACCCCCTGCCCGACGCCCGGATCAGGTAGTGGCCAGGACCGCCTTCTTGACCGACTGCGGCAAGGCGATCGAACGGAACAAGGCCTTGGGGTAAAGATAATCCTCGCCGGACTCGTCGACGACCTTCTCCGGGATAGGCGGGGCGTTCTCATCGGCGGCAAACATCGGCGGCGGAAACGAGACAACGATATCCGATATCCTGAACTCGATGCTTATCCACGGCATGATAATCCAGGGGACAAGCCAGGGGGACCACTACGGCCCCGTTTCGATCGGCGCGCCGGACAGCCGCGTCGAAAGGCAGTGCAGGGCCCTGGGGCAAAGAGTCGCGAGGCTCGTAAAGAAGCTGAAGTGACGTCCCTGCTTAGGCATATGAATAAAAAAAGCATCAAGGATTTCAGGCTGGGCGAACTTGAGAAGACGGCCTGCGATATGGGGGAGCCTCCTTACAGGGCCAGGCAGATATTTTCCTGGGTCTACGGAAAGTGCGCTCGTTCTTTTGACTCGATGAAGACATTGCCGAAGGGGCTTATAGACAACCTCGAGGGGAGCTATTATATATACGAGATCGTGCCGGAGAAACGGCTTAGATCCCGCGACGGGACGGAAAAATTCCTTTTTAGGCTGGCGGACGGCAACTTTATCGAGAGCGTCCTTATCTTCGCCGAAGGCAGAAGGACCCTCTGTCTTTCCACGCAAGTGGGCTGTAAATTCGCGTGTCCCTTCTGCGCGAGCGGGCGCCCGGGGTTTGTCAGAAATCTTACCCCTTCCGAGATGATCGAGCAGGTCCTTTTCTTGAAATGCCGCATAAAATGTAATATATCAAATTATGTATTTATGGGGATGGGCGAGCCTCTGGATAATTATGAAAACGTCGTGAAGGCGGTCTTCATAATGAACGAGAAGGAGGGGCTGGCGATAGGCGCGAGGAGGATCACGATCTCGACGTGCGGCATAATTCCTGCCATCGACAGGCTGGCAGGCCTGGGATTGCAGATAAATCTGTCCTTGTCGCTTCACGCCGCGGATGACAGGCTGAGAAACGAGCTTGTGCCTGTCAATAGAAAGTATCCGCTCGAAGACCTTATCAGGGCCGGCGAGCGGTATATCGAAAAGGCCGGCAGAACGATCACACTGGAATATGTACTTATTAAAGGCAGGAACCACTCTCCTGAAGACGCGGAAAGGCTTGCCGCGATATCAAAAAGGTTGAAGGCGAAGGTGAATCTGATCGAATGCAGCGCCGTCCCGGGGTCGGGTCTCGGACCGCCCGCGCGCGAAGATACAGATCGGTTCAAAAAGCGCCTTTTGAGCAAAAAAATAAAAGTGACCTTAAGAAGATCGAAGGGCGCGGACATACGGGCCGCGTGCGGCCAGCTGGCGGGCGAGAAGGGATAAGGGCGGCTTTCCGAAAAAAGCCGCGGCCCCGGCAAGGGTATAAGGTGATCGATTTTATTGCGTGATTCTTTGCACCGTTACCCGGCCGTAGCTGTCGATTACGCTTATGAGAAGCTTGGTGGCTTTCTGGGCCGTCTCATTTCCCATGGGCTTGGTGGTAAACATGGCCTGGGCTTCCCCGCCTATGGGGAGCGTGAGGATCTCGGATTCTTCCAATTCGTCAAAGTGATAGTACAGTTCGTATTTCAATTTGAGGTAAGAGCCGTCAAAACCGAGATATGTGTAGTATTGCTGATGGCCCACTTTCGGATAGGTTTTTGTGTATAAGAGCGAGCCTACGTAAAGGGGCTGAGGCTGGGTTATTCTCTCTTCGGGCCGCTCGGCCTCCAACGCCGGCGCAAGGTAAGCGCGCGCCGCGATGAAGGAGAAGATAAGCGCCCCGCACAAAATGCGCGCTCTATTTATTAACGGGATCCTTTTTCCGGCGTCTTTCGTATAGGGCATCCTATTGTCTTTCCTCTTTGTCTTTTTCTTCGGCCTGTTCGCTTATGAGACTTTTTTCCAGAGGCGCATATTTGGCCTTCTCCCCGCCCGGTATATCCAGATATCCATGGTGAAAATACCTGTCGCTCAGCCGTTCCTTCTTGTAATCGACAAGACCCACCTGCCTATTATTTTCACCTAAGCCTAT
>CAZYBX010000246.1:0-2170 GCA_964645565.1 uncultured Planctomycetia bacterium
TTTACCGAAAGGGGTTTTGTCTACAACACTATTTACTCGGTCCTTATCATATTCTTCTGCTACTTTTATACAGCGATCACCTTTAACCCCATCGATGTCGCCGAGAATATGAAGAGATACGGCGGTTTTATACCGGGTATAAGGCCAGGCAAGGCGACCGCTGAATACCTGGATCATGTAATGACAAGGATCACTCTGCCGGGAGCCATCTTTCTTTCTATTATCGCGATAATACCCACCCTTATAAGCGCCGGGCTTAAGATACCCTTTCTAGTAGCGAGCTTTTTCGGAGGCACGAGCTTGCTTATAGTAGTGGGTGTCATGCTGGATACCGTCCAGCAGATCGAATCTCATCTACTGACACGGCATTACGAGGGGTTC
The DNA here is from genome assembly GCA_964645565.1 of uncultured Planctomycetia bacterium. Taxonomy (GTDB): domain Bacteria; phylum Omnitrophota; class Gorgyraeia; order JAHIPI01; family JAHIPI01; genus BS750m-G14. The sequence continues at coordinate 382 of CAZYBX010000246.1, forward strand.
ATGAGGAAGGGTAAGATCCGGGGGAGACGTTAGGATGAATATGGTGCTTCTCGGCCCGCCGGGAGCGGGAAAAGGCACCCAGGCAAAAGTTCTTTCTAAAAAACTGGCTATCCCGCATATATCGACCGGAGACATGTTAAGGGAGACGGTGAGTGAGGGGACCCCGCTGGGCAAGGAAGCGAAAGGATACATGGTCAGGGGAGAACTCGTCCCTGACTCGCTTGTCATAGAGATCGTCAAGGAAAAGCTGAAAAGCGGAGGTCTCGAGGCCGGCTTCATACTGGACGGATTTCCGCGGACGCTGGAACAGGCAAAGATCCTGGATGTCGAACTCGGCATACTTTCTAAAAAACTGGACATGGTCCTGTACTTCAAGACGACTCTCGGGAAGAGCGTATCCAGATTGGGCGGAAGGCGCGTCTGTAAAAAATGCGGGGCTAATTTTCACGTTAAAAACATCCCGCCTAAAAAAGACGGGACATGCGACCACTGCGGCGGCGGACTTTACCAGCGAAAAGACGACCAGGAAGAAACGGTAAAGAGACGGTGGACAGTCTATGCGGAAGAAACCGCGCCGCTCATCGATTATTATAAGGAAAAGGGGGTCCTGAAGGAGGTCTCGGGGGACCTTGACGTCGAAGCGCTGAATCAGATATTGATGGGCCTTTTCCGGAAGGAAAACCCGGTATGATCCCGATAAAATCGGAACGGGAAATGGCTATAATAAGGAAAGCCGGCGCCATCGTGGGCGAAGTCCTGGATGAGATGAACGCAGTGATCAAGCCGAAAATGAAGACGCTGGAGCTGGACAGGTTTTCCGAACACCTTATAAAGAAAAGGCGCGGGAAACCGGCATTTAAAGACTACAGAGGCTTTCCGGCTAATATCTGCGTATCCGTAAACGAGGAGATCGTGCACGGGATACCCGGAGACAGGGTGCTGATGAAAGGCGATATAGCAAGCGTGGACGTGGGCGTGGAGCTGGAAGGCTATTTTGCCGACGGAGCGGCTACTTATGCCGTGGGCAGGATAGACGCTGAGTCGGAAAGGCTCATGGATGTCACCGAGGCTTCTTTAGAAAAAGTTTTGCAGCACTTATACGCGGGCAAAAGGCTCTCCGAGGCATCCTGCGCCATACAAAAATACGTTGAGGAAAACGGCTTTAGCATCATAAGGGCATTTGTGGGGCACGGCATAGGCTCGCAATTACACGAGCCGCCCGAAGTTCCCAATTTTGGTATAAAAAATACCGGCCCCATCCTCGAGAACGGAATGGTCTTGGCTATAGAGCCTATGGTAAGCGCCGGCGGTTACGAAGTAGAGATCCTGCAGGACGGCTGGACTGCCGTAACGGCGGACAGGAGCCGGGTTGCTCATTACGAGCATACGATAGCGATAACCGAAGAAGGGCCGGAGGTCTTGACGATATGCCAAAGGAAGAACCGATAGAAATCGAAGGCGTGGTCGTAGAATCCCTGCCGAACGCCATGTTCAGGGTAGACCTTGATAACGGGCACAGGGTATTGGCGCATATATCCGGCAAGATGAGGATGCACTATATACGTATACTCCCGGGGGACAGGGTCAGGCTGGAATTATCTCCCTACGATCTGAATCAGGGAAGGATAGTAAGGAGGATTAAGTAGTAATGAAAGTAAGGACCAGCGTCAAAAAAATATGTTCCAATTGCAAGATAATACGGAGAAAAGGGGTCTTGAGAGTCATATGCACCAACCCCAAGCATAAGCAGAGGCAGGGATAATATAGTTCATGGTTCATGGCTCATGGC
>CAZYBX010000247.1:0-2165 GCA_964645565.1 uncultured Planctomycetia bacterium
ATCCATAACTTCCCCTTCTGGATGGTGAATTCCATATCCTGCATGTCCCTGTAATGCTTCTCGAGCCTCTTGTATATCTTCAGAAGCTCGTTATATGGCCCCTTCAGGTCCTTTTCCAGTCTTTCGATAGATTGAGGCGTCCTTATCCCGGCTACGACGTCTTCGCCCTGGGCGTTAATAAGATACTCACCGTAGAATTTCTTCTCGCCCGACGCGGGATCGCGCGTAAACGCGACTCCCGTGCCGCTGTTCCCGCCCATATTTCCGAATACCATCGACTGCACGTTTACCGCCGTCCCCCACTCGCCGGGGATATTGTTGATCTGGCGGTACGCGACGGCGCGTTCGTTATGCCACGACCCGAAGACGGCCCCTATCGCGCCCCACAGCTGCTGCATGGAGTCTTCGGGAAAATCCCTGCCCGTCTTAAGCTTTATCTCCTTCTTAAAAAGTGACACCAGCTTTTTCAGGTCTCCGGCGGTAAGGTCCACGTCGAGCTCTATGCCCCTTTCCTTCTTGACCTTGTCCATTATCACTTCAAAGGGGTCGTGCTCGTCTTTATTCTTGGGTTTAAGCCCCAGGACGACGTCGCCGTACATCTGGACAAACCTTCTATAAGCGTCGTAAGCGAACCTCTCGTTGCCGGTCTGTTGTATTAAACCCTGCACGGTCGCATCGTTCAGGCCGAGATTCAAAACTGTATCCATCATGCCCGGCATAGAGACCCTGGCCCCGGACCTTACGGACACCAAAAGCGGGTTCTTCTTATCGCCGAATTCCGCGCCCATGATCTCCTCGACCTCGCCGAGCGCCTTCTCGACCTGCGGCTCCAGGGCCTTCGGATATGCCTTTTTGTTATCGTAATAATAGGCGCAGACGTCGGTGGATATGGTGAAGCCCGCCGGCACGGGTATGCCCAGATTGGTCATCTCGGCGAGATTCGCGCCTTTGCCGCCGAGAAGGTCCTTCATCTGCGCGCTTCCTTCCGCCTTACCCTCTCCGAAGACATACACATATTTTTTTGCTTTGGCCGGCTTCGGCCTGCCTTTTCTCGCTGCCACTTTGACCTCCATGTTGCTCCTTTCCGTTTGATTTATCTTAATTTATCGAGCAGATATTCCTTTATATTCGCCGCCTCGACCCTGTCCTGCTCCATCGAGTCCCGGCAGCGCACCGTCGCCTTTTTGTCGCTCAGGCTGTCGACGTCCACAGTGACGCAGAACGGCGTGCCTATCTCATCCTGCCGCCTGTACAATCTCCCTATGGAAGCGGTGTCGTCGTAGACGGCCTTCATCGAGTGACGTAAGTCGGCGGCTATATCCTTTGCCAGTTTCACGATTTCCGCGTTCTTCTTTAAAAGCGGCAGGACGGCCGCTTTGACCGGCGCGAGCGAGTTATGGAGCGCGAGGACTACGCGCTTTTCGTCCCTCACCTTTTCTTCCCGGTAAGAGTCCGCCAGAAAAGCGAGCACCGAACGGTCTATGCCGCCGGACGGCTCTATCACATAAGGTATGTATCTCTCCTTAGTCTCGTCGTCAAAATACTGCATGTCCTTCGAGCTCAGGCCCATATGCTGCTTGAGATCGAAATCCGTTCTGTTGGCTATACCCTCGAGCTCGGACCAGCCGAACGGGAACCGGTACTCTATGTCGGTGCAGGCCTTCGCGTAATGGGCCAGCTCGTCTTTCGCGTGCTCCCGCTTCCTCAGGCCCTCCTTCCTGATCCCGAGCTTGAGATACCAGCCGAACCTCTCATCGATCCATCTATTGTGCCACTCCTCGTCCGTCCCGGGCTTCACGAAATACTCTATCTCCATCTGTTCGAACTCGCGCGAGCGGAACGTGAAATTCCCCGTCGTGATCTCGTTTCTGAAGGCCTTTCCTATCTGGGCTATGCCGAAAGGGACCTTACGGCGCATCGACGTCGCGACGTTCTGAAAATTCACGAATATGCCCTGCGCGGTCTCCGGCCTCAGGTACGTAAGATTGCTTTCGCCCTCCACGGAGCCCAGATGCGTCTTCAGCATAAGATTGAACTGGCGCGCTTCGGTAAGGCCCCCGCCGCATTCGGGGCACTTTTTGCCGTCCGTCGTCTCGAGCTTGAACCGCTTCTTGCAGCCCTTGCAGTCCACAAGCGTGTCGGCGAAACTCGTCACGTGGCCCGAG
>CAZYBX010000248.1:0-2157 GCA_964645565.1 uncultured Planctomycetia bacterium
ATGACGAGGCGTAATCGATATGCGCGGTGCCGTAGCCGGTCTGGCCGACATATGCGTACTCGTATTCCTCAGTCGTCCCGTCCGACCAGGTACCTTTCATAGAAGACAGCTTACCGGCATCCGTGCCCGACGCATAATAGCTGTATCTGTACTCCTTCGTGAAGCCCGTGAAGTAAGTGATCTTCCTCTTCGCCAGCGCTTTAGGATCAGTCACTGCCTCATAGCCGTATCCTGTCTGCGGGCCGGTGACGTCGTTTCTCACATAGATATATTCGATCGTCGTGCCGTCGTCAAATGTCTCCTTGATCACCCTGCCGAATATGTCCTTATCCACGTCTACGCCGCCGCCAAGGACCGCCATGGCCTCTTCGTCCGTAAGCTCTATCGCGCCTTCCGGCTTTTCTCGCGAGAGGATCACGCCCTGCCACCTCTCTGTGAATTCAGAAGCTGTCTGCGAAAAGAACTGGCCTGTGTTGTCGGTGAACTCGACGACGGAGCCGGTCACTTTGGTTATTACGACATAGTGGGCCTCTTTTAGGTGGGCTATAATCGGCGTGGAAAGTTCTTTCAGGTTTTCGAACGTCACGTTTAGCGCGTATAGTGTGGTGTTCTTGATCTTCTCGGCCGCCTCTTTCAGAGCGAACAGGCTTGTTTTGATCACGCCTTCCGCGGCCGGCTTGATGACGCCGTATAGTATATCGATCAGGATGGTGGTCGTGGCTACTTTGAAATCATTCGCGAAATCGAGCATTTGGCCGAGCGCGAAGGAAGCGCAGTTGGCTACATTATCGACCTGCGTCTTTAAATAAGATACGAGCTCGCCAAAGCCTTCTTTGGTGAGAACGGACGGGTTATATTCTTCAAGAAGCTCCCTTGCCTTGCCGTATATGCCTCTTGAAGTCCCGTATATTCCCCGGCCCGCTATTAACACCTTGCTTAAAAATATTATAATGGCGTGTATCACTCTTCTGCCGAACTCTTCTTCGCCGGACTGAAGGTCGCGCCGGGCTTCCCTGATCCGCTCTCTCAATGCCTTCAGAAGTGTGTCTTCTTCGGCCTTTTCTTCCCCGGTCTCTTCTTCTTCCGCCTCAGAGGATATCTCCTCGACTTCTTCGTGTATTTTTTCCGCGAGCCTTTTTTCCAGCTCGGCCGCCTCTTTATGCGCGTCGATCATTTCCATAAACTTCGCGCGCAGCGAGCGTACCCGTTCTCTCACTTCCCCGGTACCCGGTCTTTCTTCAGAGCCCAGTTCACCCGTTATTATATCCAATTCTTCTTTAAGGCCTTCTATCTCGCCGAACACCGGTTCAGTCAAAAACGCGCCGTGACCGGCGCCCATTGCGTCTTCTATCCTTCGGAACTTTTCGGATATAGCTTCGATTTTTCCGATAATGGGTTTGATGTCGGGAATGGCCTCTTCGAGTCTTATTCTTTCCGGGGATTCCTTGGGGATCTCCCGCAGGATCGCCTCTGCCTGCTCCCCGGGACTTGCGGGTACGGGCCCTTCTTGGTATGTGATTTCATCCGCCGGCTGTTCTTCTTCGGGAGCCTGCTCTTCATCTTCCGCCGGCTTCTCTTCGGTCTCCTCTTCGAAAGCCGGCTCTACGATGACCTCCATGTCATCAAGCAGTTCCTGCTGCCGCATGAAGGTTTCTTCCGCTTCCTGAAAGGTCTGTTTCGAAGACTGCTCATCGCGGAAAAGGTCCCTCAGATCTCCGGCCCAAGTGATCTGCTGGACAAAAAAGACCCCCAAAATAATTAAGGCAATAGTTCTAAGCCATAATCTGTATCGGGGGCCTTGCCATTGGAGTATGCTTACATCCAGACTCTCGTCAGGATGTGAAGAATAACCATACGGCTCTTCTTTTCTAAAATAATCATTTTTTGTCATCGAGGGACCTGAAGTTTATTTCTTTTATTTAATGCTTTTTAAAAGCCTTTATTTTATAACGATAAAAAAACGACCTTTTCAAGCCTAATATAGTATACCATTTAATATATGTATTGTCAATGACAAATAACTTGCTTTTTTATCTTTTACAAAACTTAAAAAGGGGACAGGCTACTTTTTCCTACTATTCAACATTATAAATCCTTACTTTCAGCGACCCTGAGTTATCACTGTAGTCATAATCGCTTACCCAGAATCTAACTTTT
>CAZYBX010000249.1:0-2157 GCA_964645565.1 uncultured Planctomycetia bacterium
TAATTGCGCTTTACAAAATCGGTTACTTTAGCGACGGCTGACAGCCTAAAACCCCTGCCGGATATATAGTATGCGTCATTGCCGTCGAATCTCTCGGCGAGGTCATCCAGCACTTCATCTATTATAAGGTCGTCCAGGCGGAAGCGCGCGGCGAAGAAGGCCTTGATATTCTCCCTCATCTGGTGTCCGGCTTCGATGTATTCCTCGAGCTCGGCCAGGACACAATTGACCTCTTCCTCGAGTTCCACCTGCGGGTCAGGATTTATGACGGAATCGTGGCGCGTTTGATGACTCAGATACGCTCTGAGCAATGTCGCCACGCAGGGTTCTGCCAGGTTGTATGTGTTCTCAAGAAGGACCGTATCGATGTAGACCACGTCTCCTACGCGGAGCGCCATCGTGCCGAAGTCGCGCGAGAACCGTATCTCAAGGCCCATCGCCGCCGTAAGCTGATTATAAAGCCCCCTGAGCCAAGAGTCGTTATTTATAAATGACTGGAGGTTCGCCGCGCAGTTGGCATATTCTGTAGATTCCGGCATAAACGCGTTCGCCTCGGCCCGCTGCCTTGCTTCTTCTCTCGTAATCTGTTTCGTCCTGCCTAAGGCGTCGAACTTGGCGTCCGGCTTGACTCTCGCAAGAAGCGCGTCCATATCCCCGACAGCCTTGTCTATCAGCGCCTGGAGTGCCTCACCGAATTCGGAGGCGCGCCTCGCGTCGAGCCCTATCCACTCCGAGTGAGCGCCGATTATGTCGTCATATGCATAGAAGTCATACCAGAAATCCTCGTTATCATCCCGCTCGCCCGGCAATTTGTTGCCTCTGTCGTTAAGATCGGATATGCCGTATTGCTTTTTAAGGGCGTCGAGCGCCGATTTATAGTTAGACCATATGTTTTTAAGGCTGGTCACGAACCTGGGAGCGTTGGGCGTATCGAATTCGTCCTTGCCGACTGCCTGTGCTATCGCTAAAGTCGAGACCACGTGGTTCATATTGAGGGCATTTTCCCAGCCTTCCTCGTCATCGAACCTCAGTCCCGCGACTCTGTTCTCAATACGGCTGTCCTCCCACCATTTTCCTCTGATATCGGATGGAGTATCGTATACGGCCTCGCTCCACCTGGTATCTTCAGAGTATAGGAAGAGCGATGGGAACGCGGCGCCTTCTCTCACAAGCTCATCGAGCTCATATCTGGTGCTCTGGCTATAAGCGGCCGCAAGACGAGAGCCACCTGATATCTGCGTCAATCCGGTCGAGAAATGCGTCTGCGTATACTCAAGTTGGTCAAGCTTTGGCTGCCACTCCCTTATAAAACCGAGGATCATCTTCTGCGCGGAGACCGTGTAGGTAGGAAGCGACTTTATCTCGATAAGGAGGGCATGCGGGTCGGGATCCGCGTCAGCCTTAGCCAGCTCATAGATATCGCAGCCGACTCCCAGGAAAAACATGCCGCTCAGGCTCGATATCATATCATCTCTGTCTTTTTTGGACATCGACGCCGGCACGGCGTCCTTGGGTATTTCTATCTCAAAGCCGGTCATAGGCATATAGCCGGCAAGCCATCTCTCGTCTTCGATCTGCGAAAGTATGTCCTTGGCCTCCGCCTTTATAGAGGCCGAGCTTGCCCCTTCCTTCAGCCTCTGGTATACAAACGGATACAGGACCGGGAGCATCGTTTCTACGGCGTTCTCTCTCGAGACTATCTGTTCTATCAGGGCATAGGTATCATAGAAAAGCGCGCGTTCTCCCTCGGGAAGCTCCATGAAGTGGCCATATATCGCGGATATGTCGCCTGTCCTGTAAAGCATCGCGAGCGAAGGATATAGATACATGAATCCCGCGGTCGTGGTATTGTCGTTTCGCGCGTCCGCGCCCTCCAGCAGTATATCCGCCGCCGCCTGAAGCATGAATCTTCCGATATTGTTTTGTGGGTAAAGGGGATCGGGGAGGCCGCGGACAAAATTCTCATAATACCTGAGGGCGGTATTGATCATCCTGTCCCTCGCGGCAGACTTGCGCATGATATGCTCAAAGAGCTCTTTTATGAGCGGCGCGTGGTTGCCTTCTTCTCCGGGTTCATAGCGGTAATTCCGGGCAAGTTCTATCGCGATCCCGAAGTCCTCGCCCAGAGACTCTATAATAGAAACTGTGCCATCCAGG
>CAZYBX010000250.1:0-2147 GCA_964645565.1 uncultured Planctomycetia bacterium
GACCCAAAGCCACCGCCTCGAGATGCAGGTTTTCGGCGGCGTGGCCTACTTCGATGTCCACGTACATATCCCCCCGTTCTCCGTACCTGCCCGTTACGCGGCTCCTCACCGCGCATATCACTACGGAGACCGGCGCCTGCTGGATAAAGATCTGGTTCCATGCCGATAAAACAAGGTTACTTCTTACGTCCTTTCCGCCTATTTTTTCCAAGCTGTGCCCGTCGGCCTTGTAATGAAAGACGCCGTCTTCCTTGACAAGGTATATCTCAAGAGGGTACAATCCACCCGCCGACGGGGCGGCCCTTAGGCCCCGGTCCGCGTCCGTTATCCCCTGAGTAGCCCATAATAACTGGGATATCTGCTCAAGGCTCAACGGCCTCATATCATAAGACCTGACTGAACGCCTCTTCGCTATGCTCTCCTCAAGGCTCATCGCGCCTTTTGTCTTAGGCTCGGGCAGCGCTATCTCGTTCTGCGTCTTCATCCCCTGCCCCTCCGCAGGCATCATCATGCACCATGAAAGGCATAAAATAGCAGCCGGCAGACTCCTGACCGCCGTCATCTCTTGACCGACTCCTTTATCCATCTCAGATAATCGCCGTCGCCTGCCGCTATCGGCGCAGAGATTATCTCCGGCACTTCGTAGCTATGAAGCTCTCTCACTCTTTTTCTGACTCTCCCGAAATTATCTTCCGTGGTCTTCATGATCATCAGCGCTTCCGCGGCCGTATCTATCCTGCCCTTCCACCAAAACAACGACCTCACGCCGCCGGCGATATTCGCGCAGGCGATCAGCTTCTCGCCCAAAAGCATCTTTCCTATCCTCTCCGCCTCTTTTTTAGACGCGCACGTCACATATATTATTACGCATTTCTTCCGCATGTCCTATCCGCTATACTTCAGCGCCGTCTTCACGGTATTGCAATGTATCTCAACGGTATCCTCGACTCTCGCGGCGTAACCGCCCGCCAGCACGACCGCGATGGGGACGTCAAAATTCCTCGCGGTCTCAAATATGAATTCGTCCCTCTCCTTCAACCCTTCGATGGTGAGCCCGAGATTGCCGATCTGGTCGCCCCTGTACGGATCCGCGCCCGCAACGTAAATTATAAGTCCCGGCCCAAAACTGCTTATGATCTTAGGTATGTGCTCTCTCAATTTCCCGATATATGTCTTGTCGGAAGCGTAATCCTCCAGTCCAATATCCAGATCGCTTTTCGGCTTGAAAAAAGGATAATTATTCTGCTGGTGTATGGAAAAGGTAAAGACGCCTTTGTCATCCTTGAAGATGTCCGCCGTGCCGTTGCCCTGATGCAGGTCGCAGTCTATAGTCATCGCCCTGCCGACCCTTCCGTCCTTCATCATCCTCCTCACGGCAATGGCGATATCGTTAAAGACGCAGAACCCTTCTCCGTGATCGCTAAAGGCGTGGTGAAAACCGCCGCCGATATGTACCCCCACGCCGTCTTCCAGCGCGACGGCCGAGCTCCTTATGGTGCCGTTTACGCATATATAAGAAGCGCGCACCAATTCACTGGAATAAGGAAGTTCGAGCTTGAACCGCTCTTCAGGGCTTAAGCCCCCGCTTTTCATCTTATCGAGGTATTCTCTGGAATGGACCAGGAGTATGTCCTCGTCCGACGCGGGGAGGGGAAATATCAGGTCCCCGTCCGTCAATACGCCTTCGTCCTTAAGCCTTTTTCGTATAAGCCTGTACTTCTCCGTAGGGAATACATGCGATCCTATATCTACATCGTATTCTTCCGAGTAGACCGCCCTTTTCTTACCCATAAGAACGCGTAAGGATCCTTGTTAATTCAACTCCTCCACCATCTTGTCCACCGCTTCGGACATCAGCGCCCAATGCTCCTGGCTATGGACGGCAAATTTCTGTTTTCTTCTCCATCCGCCGTCGGGCCGCTTCTGCCATAAATAGAAGCAGAGCTGTTTTCTGCCCCACGACTCGAGCAGGACGACCGCAGACCACCAGCCGAATTTTTTGTTTATGGTGGCGTAGTCCAGCACTTTCAACGGTGGAGCTATCGGGATCTTCTCACCCTTTGCTGACTTTATCTCCATTTGCCTCCCCCCTTTCTCTTCTCACATTATAACTCTGACACGCGGGGCATCTCGATATGTCCCTGTGC
>CAZYBX010000251.1:0-2123 GCA_964645565.1 uncultured Planctomycetia bacterium
CATAACGGCGATGCTTCTCATATATATAGGAGTGCGGTTTTCGCATCATATAGCGGGTCCGGTCCATAAGATAGAAGAGACGGTCGATAAGCTTGCCAATGGCCAGAAGGCGGAGTTTCTGCATTTCAGAAAGAGCGATTCCGTGAACGACCTGGCCGAGAAATTCAACGTCGTTATAGAAAAATTGCGGCAAGCTGAGAAATGAAAAAAGACCCTGAGAGTATAATACAAGCCAAGAGTTATGCTTTCAGGCTGCTGGGTTACAGAGAGCGTTCCGCGCGGGAAATGGCGGACCGGCTTGAGATGAAAGGGTTCAGTAAGACGGCCTGCGGGAAAGCGGTCTCGGACCTTAAAGCGCTCGGCCTGATCGACGATAACAAATTCGCAAAAGATTTCGCGAGAGGGCGGTTGAGATACAGGCCGTGCGGGGTGGGGCTGATCCGCTCGGAGCTTTCCGCAAAAGGCGTAGCGCGCGATATCGTAGACTCGGTCATAAGCGATATCGAAAAGAGCTACGATGAATATGAGGCGGCGCACAGGATCGCAAACGATAAAGCGTCGAGAAGCCGTAAGCTGGATCCGTTAAAGGCGAAGCGCAGGCTCCACGGCTATCTTCTGAGGCGCAGGTTCAAAAAAGAAATAATATATACCATACTAAACGAGATCTTTAGCGTATGACGGCTAATGAGATCAGGCGTAAATACCTGAAATTTTTCGAATCCAAAAAGCATAAGGTCGTTCCAAGCGACTCGCTGGTTCCCGCAAATGACCCCTCCGTGCTCTTCACTAGCGCCGGCATGAATCAGTTCAAAGAGCAGTTCATGGGTATAAATATCTCCTACAGGCGCGCGGCCTCGTGCCAGAAATGTCTGCGCACGGGCGACCTGAATAACGTCGGAAAGACGGCCGGGCACCATACGTTTTTCGAAATGCTCGGAAATTTTTCTTTCGGCGATTATTTCAAGAAGGAGGCCATCGGCTGGGGCTGGGAGTTTATGACGCAGGAGCTCAGGCTGCCCGCCGAAAGGCTCTGGGTATCCGTATATGAGGAAGACGACGAGGCGTATGACGCGTGGAAGGACGACATCGGCATCCCGGAACATAAGATAAAGCGCTACGGCGCAAAGGACAATTTCTGGCCGGCAAACGCGCCCGAAGAAGGGCCGAACGGCCCGTGCGGCCCGTGCAGCGAGATATTTTATGACCGGGGCGAGGACGTAGGATGCAAGACGCGGCATTGCGAGCCTTCATGCGGCTGCGGCAGATTCGTCGAAGTGTGGAATCTGGTATTCACGCAGTTCAACCGGGTCGGAAAGAACTCACTCGAGCCGCTCAAAAGCAAGAACATAGATACCGGCATGGGGATGGAAAGGATAGCCGCGGTCATGCAGGGGGCGCGCAATAATTTCGAAACAGATCTCTTCAGCCCCATTACGGCCGGGATCGCCGAGCTGGCCGGCCGGAAGACCGCGGATGACGAGTTTCGCGTCAAGGCGATCGCCGACCATATACGCGCGGTATCTTTTATGATCGCGGACGGCGTATTACCGTCGAATGAACAGAGGGGCTACGTCGAGAGGATGCTCATAAGGAGGGCATTCAGATTCGGCAAGGGCCTCGGCATAGAGCTCCCGTTTTTATATAAACTTGTGCCGGCCGTCGCGAAGGTCATGAAAGAGCCTTATCCGGAGCTCGAGACTATGAGGGAAAATATAGCCGATGTGGTCCTGAATGAGGAGAAAAGGTTTCAGAATACGCTGGAAGAAGCCACGAGGGTGCTGGAAAATATCATAGAAGACCTGAAGAAAAAAGACAAAAAGAGTATTTCCGGAGAGGACGCCTTCAAGCTGTATGATACATACGGTTTTCCGGTCGAATTGACCGAAGAGCTGGCGGGCGCGGAGGGCCTTTCGATAGACAGAAAAGGTTACGAGAAGGCGATGGAGCGGCAGAGGGATCTGGCGAGGTCTAAGACAAAGATGGCGTCGTCTATTTTTGACGACACGAGAGACGAAGACGCGCTTAAGAAGTTATCGGAGACCTTAAGGCCCACGCGCTTCGTGGGGTACAGGGGCTGCGAGACCGAGGCCGCCGTCATGGCGATCGTCGCTAAAGGCAGGAGA
>CAZYBX010000252.1:0-2122 GCA_964645565.1 uncultured Planctomycetia bacterium
GCGGAGCCAGGCGCCTTGCGAAAAATATGAGGCTAAAGGTCCATGACAAAAGGAGCAGTCAGGAGGTATGTTTCGTCCGCGGCCATTATTCTGAATATATCGAAGGCCGGGGCGGAGCAGGGCCGAAAGAGGGCGATGTACTGAATAGCAAGGGGAAAAAGATCGGCCGGCATAACGGTATACATCTTTATACGATTGGACAGCGAAAGGGTCTGGGCATAGCTTATAAAGAACCCTTATACGTCATCGATATCGATAAGGATAAAAACGTCATAATAGCGGGCACGAAGAAAGAGGCTCTAAAAAAGGTCATCGTCGCGAAAGACCCGCACTGGAGTCTGAGTAAAGGCGCGGTCAAAGGCCTGAGGGTAATGTGTAAAATAAGGTACATGCATAAAAAGGCCCCTGCGCGCGTCGAGAAGACGGGAGGCGGCAGGCTGAGGATCAGCTTCGATGAACCGCAAATAGCCCCTGCGCCGGGCCAGGCGGCAGTCTTCTATAAGGGCGCGAAGGTGCTGGGCGCGGCCTGGATAGAAAAGGTCATAGAATGACTGCGGAAAGAAAGAGAAAGCTCGAGGGCCTTAAAAAGATCGTCAGGAAGATGCGAAGCGCCGTGATCGCTTTTTCGGGCGGGCTGGACAGCACGTTCTTACTTCGCGTGGCGCTGGATGAGCTCGGCAAAGAGAACGTACTGGCGGTGACCGCGCGTTCAGAATCTTTTCCAAAGAGGGAATACGAAAGCGCGCGGGGACTAGCGAGAGGCATGGGCGCCCGTTTTATGACAATAAACACAAGGGAGCTCGAGATCGGCTCTTTCGCCTCAAACCCGGTCGACAGGTGCTACTATTGCAAAAAGGAGCTTTTCACCAGACTTATTAAAATAGCGAAGAGCAAAAATATGAGATATGCGGCGGACGGCTATAATCATGACGACAAAAGTGACCTGCGATACGGCAGTCTGGCGGCAAGAGAGCTCGGGATCAGAAGCCCGCTGGCCGAAGCCAAGATAGGCAAACAGGATATCAGGAATTTTTCCAGAAAGATCGGCCTTCCGACGTGGGACAAACCATCGTTCGCATGTCTCGCGTCAAGGTTTCCCTACCACAGTAAAATTACAAAAAGCGGCCTAAGAAGGGTGGACAAGGCGGAAGACTATCTGCATCAATGCGGATTCCGGCAGGCGAGGGTAAGGACGCACGGTGACGTGGCAAGAATAGAGGTATGCGCCAAGGACATTCCGAGGGTATTAAGAATAAGGAAGAAGATCGGCCGGAGGCTGAAGACCCTCGGCTTTTTATATGTGGCGCTGGATCTGGAAGGATACAGGACGGGCAGCATGAACGAAGGACTGCCGAAAGTATTGACAAAATAGGATCGCTTAAGTAAACTATGTCTTAAGTCGAAATGGCGGGGTAGCTCAGCCGGTTCAGAGCACGAAGCTCATACCTTCGGGGTCGTGGGTTCGAGTCCCACCCCCGCTACCAATTTTGCTTGGGTGGACTCGAAGAGAGCTCCGCGCCGAGCAGGTGCGAGGAAAAGCGCATGCTTCTGTGAACTTCAGAAGCTAGCGGCAGCGGAGCGAGTGGCCGACCCGAACATCCTGGCGGAACGTAGTTCCGCCGAGTGAGGGCGCCGAGTCCCACCCCCGCTACCAATTTTGCCGGCTTACCTATGTTGCAATCACAAGTCAAAAAGACTATAGCGGAGAGATCTCTTATCCGGAGAAAGGATAAGGTCCTGGTCTGCGTATCGGGCGGGCCCGATTCCACGGCCCTGCTGCACCTCCTGATATCCATGAGGGATGAATATCAGATCGATCTGGCGGTCGCCCATCTGGATCATATGATAAGGGGCAGACATTCGAAACGGGATGCGGAATTCGTCAAAAGACTGACCCTGAAGAAAGGCCTCCCGTTTATATACGAGCGGATCCCCGTAGAAAGGTCTTTAAAAATAAATAAGCTGTCGCTTGAAGAAACCGCGCGCGAGGCCCGCTACGCCTTTTACGGGCGGGCGGCGGAGAAGTGCGGGGCCGATAAGATCGCTACGGGGCACACTATGGACGACCAGGCGGAAACGGTCATGATGAGACTTCTCAAGGGTGCCGGTTCACGCGGGCTCT
>CAZYBX010000253.1:0-2089 GCA_964645565.1 uncultured Planctomycetia bacterium
ACGTTATTCTGGAGAAAAAGTTCGGCTCTCCCACCATCACGAAAGACGGCGTGACGGTGGCGAAGGAAGTCGAACTGAAGGAGCCCTATGAGAACATGGGCGCCGAGATGGTAAAAGAGGTCGCGTCGAAGACCAGCGACGTAGCGGGAGACGGCACGACCACTGCGACCATACTGGCGGAAGCCATATTCAGGGAAGGGCTGAAGAACGTCACGGCCGGAGCGAATCCGATGTCCCTTAAGAGGGGTATCGAAAAAGCCGTGGAGGTAGTCGTTGATGAGCTCAAGAGGATCTCGCGTCCGAAGACCGAGAAGAAAGAGATCTCGCAGGTCGCGACAATAGCGGCGAACAACGACCACGAGATCGGCGGTTATATAGCCGACGCCATGGAAAAGGTCGGAAAAGACGGCGTCATAACCGTTGAAGAGGCAAAATCGATGGCCACCACACTCGAGGTGGTCGAGGGTATGCAGTTCGATCAGGGATACCTGTCCCCGTATTTCGTCAGCGACACGGACAGGATGGAGTGCGTTTTAGAAGACCCCTATATCCTCATCTACGAAAAGAAGATCTCCAGCATGAAGGATCTTCTTCCTATACTGGAACAGACCGCCAAATCGGGTAAACCGATACTCATCATATGCGAAGAAACGGAAGGCGAGGCCCTCGCGACGTTAGTAGTCAATAAGCTGAGGGGCACCCTGGCCTGCTGCGCGGTAAAAGCGCCGGGATATGGTGACAGGAGAAAGTCCATGATGGAGGATATAGCCATCCTCACGGGCGGCGAGTTCATATCCGAGGATATCGGCTTAAAGCTCGAGAAGGTCACGCTGAATCAGCTTGGCCGGGCAAAGAGAGTTACGATAGACAAAGAGAACACCACTATAGTGGAAGGCTCGGGCACCCGGCAGGCGATCAGCTCAAGGGTGTCGCAGATAAAGAACCAGATCGAAGAGTCAGACTCAGACTATGATAAGGAAAAGCTGCAGGAGCGTCTGGCGAAACTATCCGGCGGAGTCGCGGTCATAAACGTGGGCGCGGCCACCGAGACAGAGATGAAAGAGAAGAAGGCGAGAGTGGAAGACGCGCTGCACGCCACAAGGGCCGCTGTCGAAGAGGGTATCGTTCCGGGCGGCGGAGTGGCGCTTTTAAGGTGCATCGGCGTTCTTTCCAAGTATAAGCTTGAGGGAGACGAGGCTACGGGCGTTACCATCGTAAAGAGAGCGCTCGAAGAGCCCATGAGACAGATCGCGCAGAACGCGGGCCAGGAAGGCTCGGTTGTCCTGCAAAAAGTCAGAGAGGCGAAGCAGAACGAGGGATACGATGCCGAAAAAGACAGATACGGCGACATGATACAGGCGGGCATCATAGACCCCACAAAGGTGACGCGAACGGCTCTTCAGAATGCCGCAAGCATAGCCGCACTACTGCTCACGACTGAAGCACTCGTGGCAGACCTTCCGGAGGAAGATAAGAAGGGCGGCGGAATGCCACCGATGCCGGGCGGCGGCATGGGCGGAATGTATTAATAAATAGGGACAGACCCCATTTATCAACAACGACATTAAATGGTATCTGTCCCTATTTTTTTGCCAAAATTAGTAAAATATAAAAAAGTCAGTTTTGAGGCCTTGAAATGTATGATTAAATATGGTATACTATTAATGCCTTTACAAAGTCTTACTCTGTTGCGGGATAAGGCAGCCAGCAACACAATAAAAAAGGAGGGGGGTAAGATGCAGTAAGTAATATAAAAGTCAGGTGTGTCATATTGTCTCCTGGCTTATTTTTTTTACCCCCATTAAAAGGAGATTTTAACAGCCCTCAGAAAAAGAGGTATTTACCAATGACATTTCTGGATATGGTCAACGAACAGCGATCTCGGGCTATGCAGCTTAAGATGATCTCGGCGATTTTTATTGTCATCTTTTTCAGTCTGCTGTGCGCCATAATCGCGATGGCTTGTGAACCAACGCCACCAGCAGCATCGCCTTCCCACGCGGAAGGCACCTCCGCGTTATAATCAACGGGAGGGGGTTTACAGGGGAATGGGCGGGACCTCAAAATCCCGCCCATTTTTTTGCTTTTT
>CAZYBX010000254.1:0-2085 GCA_964645565.1 uncultured Planctomycetia bacterium
CGTTGGCGTCCCTTTTCGGCACGTCCCTAAGTGGCACGTCCCTAAAAGGGCGCCAAAAGAGCGCCGGCGCCGTATTACAGCAGTTCGGCGATCTGGATAGCGTTAAGCGCCGCGCCTTTTCTTAAATTATCGCTCACCACCCAGAGGTTGAGGCCATTTTTTATGGACTCATCCTCTCTAATGCGGCCCACGAACACTTCGTCCTTCCCCTCCGCGTCAAGCGGCATCGGGTAGGCGTTATTTTTAGGGTCGTCCACCACAATCACTCCGGGCGCGGACTTAAGGATCTCGCGCGCCTGGGCCGGGGTGAGCTTCTTCTCGGTCTCTATATTCACGCACTCCGAATGCGCGTAAAATACCGGCACTCTCACCGCAGTCGCGGTAACGCCTATGGAATCGTCCTCCATGATTTTTCTGGTCTCGTGCACCATCTTCATCTCTTCTTTTGTGTACGCGTTGTCCAGAAACACATCGATGTGCGGGATGAGATTGAACGCTATCTGATGAGGGAATTCTTTGATCTCGCCCTTTACCACGTTGTGCCTGCCTATCTCGAAGGCATTCTCCCGTTTTACGACGGAAGCGCTCTGCATAAAATTTTCCATCACCTTCCTCTGCCCCGCCCCCGAGACAGACTGATAAGTGGAGACGACGATCCTCTTGATCTTCGTTGCCTTATGAAGCGGGTATAGCGCGACGACCATCTGGATGGTGGAGCAATTAGGGTTCGCGATTATGCCTTTATGCTTCTTGATCGCGTGCGCGTTCACTTCCGGCACCACAAGCGGGACGTCCTTCTCCATCCTGTAGGCGCTCGTGTTATCGACGCAGACCGCTCCGGCCTTCACGGCGCTGGGCAGAAATTCCTTGCTTCTGGAGGCGCCGGCGCTCGAGAGCACCAGCTCCACGCCCTTGAAAGAGTCGCGCGTCAACACCTCCACGGGATAGTCTTTGCCTTTATATTTGAGCTTCTTGCCGGCGGAACGCTCGGAAGCCAGGAGCTTCAGGCTCTTCATGGGGAAATCCCTTTCCTCCAAAATCTGTAAGAACCTCGAGCCCACCGCTCCGGTAGCTCCCATTACCGCCGTATGCCATTGTCTTGCCATGTTACACTCCGATTGTAAAAAAGGGGACAGGCTACTTTTTTGTAAATACAGAGAGGCTACAAAAAAGTAGCCTGTCCCCTTTTTTATTTAAAGGTTTTTCACCACTAAGTCGCCGACTTCCTGAGTGGAATAGCCCATCTTGCCGGCCGACATGCTCTTCATTTTTTTGGTCACTTTCATGACCGATTTCTCTATCATATCCGCTGCCTTGTCTTCTCCGAGTATCTCCAGCATCATCTGCCCCGCGCATATTGCGGCGAGCGGATTTATGACGTTTTTGCCGGTGTACTTGGGGGCGGAGCCGCCGATCGGCTCGAACATCGACACCCCTTCGGGGTTGAGGTTGCCGCCGGCCGCGATCCCCATGCCGCCCTGGATCATCGCGCCGAGGTCGGTGATGATGTCGCCGAACATGTTGTCGGTGACGATGACGTCGAACCACTCAGGGTTCTTCACCATCCACATGCAGGTGGCGTCCACGTGCGCGTAATCGGTCTTTATAGTCTTATATTCCTTCGCGACTTCGTTGAACGTCCGCTCCCAGAGATCGAAGGCATAGGTGAGGACATTTGTTTTGCCGCAAAGCGTCAGTTGCTTCTTCTTGTTCCGCTTCTTGGTGTATTCGAACGCGTATCTGACGCACCTCTCCACACCGCGCCTCGTGTTGCGCGATATCTGAAGCGCCACTTCATCGGGCGTCCCCTTATTTATGAATTCGCCCTCGCCCACGTAAAGGCCTTCGTTGTTTTCCCTGACCACTACGAAATCGATTTCCTCCGGCCCTTTGTCCTTAATGGGAGTCCAGACTCCGGGGTAGAGTTTCACCGGCCTTAAGTTTATGTATTGCTCCAGCTTGAAGCGAAGTTTGAGCAGCAGTCCCTGCTCCAGGATGCCGGGTTTCACGTCGGGATGACCCACCGCGCCCAGATATATCGCGTCGAACTTCTTAAATTCCTCGAGGGCGGAATCCGGCAGCACT
>CAZYBX010000255.1:0-2083 GCA_964645565.1 uncultured Planctomycetia bacterium
CAAAGATGACGGATATGTTGTTTATTCTATCGAGTTTAATAGCCCGGACGGTGAAGAAAGAGAAGTTATTGTCGATCCTGTAACCGGCGAAATATTAGAAAAAGACGAGACCGATTAGTTTAATCCTTCGGTTGTCAAAACTTGTGCGAAATCTGGATACCCACCATGTCTTCATCGGTAATTAAGGACATCTCATACCGTTTATCATGGTTAAAATGGACTATCTCCCTGCCCACGAACGTCCCTATGAGGGCACCGGCCAGCACATCGGATGCCCAGTGCTTGTTTTGCTCCATGCGGGCATAGGCGACCGTAGCGGCAAGTCCATAAGCACCTATTTTTATGATCGGGGAATCGTAATGTTCGGCTACGACCGAGGCCACGGCAAAGGCCTGTGTCGCGTGCCCTGAAGGAAATGAGTCGTCGCCGCTAAAGGGTGAGAAGCGATATGTATCATGGCTTTTATGCGGACGCCTGCGGCCGAACGCATATTTGAGCGAAGGGGTGATAATCCCGGCCGCGATAATGCTTGAGGCCAATCCATCCTGCGCAACGGCCCGCGCATTGTCGTCATGAAAAAGGATACCTCCCGCTTCAAAGGCGCCCAGGACTCCGAAAGAATATTTCGAACCGAAGGGCTGAATAGCCCTGGCAAAACTGTCATTAGCGTCGGTCCTGTTTTTCTGGAGCGCATTCTTTACCGGTTTATCCGCAAAGGCCGCCACGCCAACAACCGAACATGTCCCGAGCAACGCCACAAGCCAATCATTCTCATCCCATCGCAGAGGTGAGCTGAAAATATGGCAGGTATCATCGATGACGAGTTTGCCGTATTCTAGAGAGAGAAGATTCTCCGTCTTGGGCTTCCGTTCCGCCTGTACCTCTTTTGGATCTGCGGACTCAGTCGATTCAACGCTCGCCGTTTGGGTAACTATAAAAATAGTCATTATCATTGTGAATACTTTATATTTTCTTAAAAAGCTCATCATATAACCTCCTCTTGCGGTATGCTCACTACTTGTCGTCGCCTTTCTAAATCTAACTCCTTCATAACCGCGAAAATTAAGATTACGCTGAAGAATATTGAAGAGCCTATTGTGCCGAGATCAAGGCCTCCTTTAGTAATAGGCTTAGTAAGGAAATCGCCAAACGTTGCGCCAAACGGCCTTGTTAAAACAAACGCCAACCAGAACAGCAATACGTCGTTGACCTTTGTAAAAAAATGCAGGAAGGCTATGCCGATAAGTAATACAGATATTACAATAGCGCTTGAAACAAATCCGAGGCCCATGTCATCGGCAACGAAATCTCCCGCAGCCGTTCCGAGGGTATTCGCGATTAAAAAAGCTATCCAATAATAAATTTCGATTTTCGGTTTTGTAATATATTCGACATTTATCGATTTTTCTTTTTTGTACCAAAGTGCGAGAGTTATCAGAAGCGCCGTTATCAATAATACGGATCCCAGTGTATAACCAAGCCCCAGTGTCCGGTCGATAAAATCCGATACGGCTGTACCTGCGATAGCGGTAGCGGTAAATGTCAGCCAATAAACTAACGGGTTATATCCTCTCAAGGAAAGTTTAATGGCAAACAGTGCGAGAAATAAAAGCATGAATATCACAATGGTTACTCCGTAACCCAGATTAAAGGTCATGGAAAACATATCGGCTCCTGTTTCACCTAATGTCGTCGCTGCTATTTTTATCACCCAATATAAGGCGATAATCTGCGGTACTCTATTTCGCATTATTTTCCTTTCCTATTACTGAAAAATTGTTTTTTGTTTATTTTAATTTTAACTAATATAACATATGAGCCTAACCAAGGAATTACCGGAAGATTACATTTTTGTAATGTTCCTCCGTACGTGTTTCTGCAATAGCGCGGCACTACGGCCGCCAGGGAAACCACAAGGAAAGGCCGGAGGCAGACGACCCCGAAGAACTTCTTCTTTAAAAATCTACATTCGTGGGAGGACGCGGTACAGCGGAGGGGCGCACGCGCACGCCCCTCCGCTAACGCAGCGTCAAAGTTAGTCGTTTGGTATTACCACTAAGCGAGCGGCCCAGCGAGCGCCCAG
>CAZYBX010000256.1:0-2077 GCA_964645565.1 uncultured Planctomycetia bacterium
GACGCAAATCTGCTGGCAATGCTTACTATCAGGGATGAATTTAAGATAGATATCGGATATTCCGATCATACGCCCGGCATAGAAGTATCTATAGCTGCGGCGGCTCTTGGCGCAAGTGTCATAGAAAAGCATTTTACTCTCAGCCGGAGCATGAAAGGGCCCGACCATAAAGCGAGTATTGAACCCCGCGAACTTACAGGAATGATAAGCGCAATAAGGAACATAGAACGGTCATTGGGGAACGGCATAAAATCGCCGTCTCCTTCCGAACTGAAGAATCGTTCTGTAGTCAGAAAAAGTATCGTAGCTGCCAGGGACATTATCAAGGGAGAAGTTTTTACATTAAAAAATATAACGGTAAAAAGACCCGGGACAGGCATAAGTGCGATAAAATGGAATGATGTTATCGGCAGAAAAGCAAAAAGATATTTTAACCAAGACGAGCTGATAGAAATATGAAGAGAACTATAGCTAGAGTGACGGGGAGCAGGGCCGAATGGGGCCTCTTTTATCCTCTTGCTCGCGAGATAAGGAAGAATAAAAGGCATTTTATTCTCCGTATAATAGCCACCGGAGCCCATCTATCGCCAAGGTTCGGCCTTACTTATAGAGAGATAGAAAAAGACGGCTTTAGTATCGATAATAAAGTGAAGATGCTCGTTAAAAACGGCGGGTTATCCGAATCGGTCAGCCGGGGGATAAAGGGGCTGACGGGAGCGTTGAAGCGGCTCAAGCCCGATATAGTGCTTCTCCTCGGTGACAGATTCGAGACTTTTTCGGCCGCGGCAGCGTGCCTCTTTCTTAAGATACCGGTAGCGCACATCCACGGAGGAGAGATAACCGAAGGGTCGCAGGATGATATCATGCGCCACGCTATTACGAAGATGTCGCATCTGCATTTCGTCTCGACTGATGCTTATAGAAATAGGGTGATCCGGATGGGCGAAGACCCATCGAGGGTATTCAATGTCGGCGCCTTAGGCTTGGACAATATAAAGGATACCAAACTGCTCGATAGAAGAGAATTTGAGGAACGGATAAAGTTCAGGCTCGGCAAAAAGAACGTCATGGTAACGTTTCATCCGTCGACAGCCGAAGAAAAGGAGACTACGGAGACGCAATTGAAGAACCTGCTCGGAGCGGCCGGAGATCTGAAAGACGCCAAGATCATATTGACATATCCTAATCCGGACATCTATTCGGACACGATCATAAGGATCATCGATAGATTCGCCGCAAAGAATAAGGAAAAGGCGGTCTCGTTCGCGTCGATGGGGAGGGTGTTGTATTTGAGCGCGCTCAAACACGTGGATGTAGTCGCCGGCAATTCCTCAAGCGGCATAATCGAGGCCCCTTCGTTCGGCATCCCCACTATAAATATAGGTAACAGGGAACGGGGACGGATAAAAGGGGAGACTGTGATAGACGCTCAAGGCGACCGATGTTCTATAGATAACGCGTTCTGGAAGGCTTTATCAGGAGACTTCAGGAAGCGCTGCAGGTCTGCGGTCAGCCTATACGGAAGCGGCACGGCGTCTAAAAAAATAGTATATATATTGAAAAAAACAGAGGTCACAAGTACGCAAAAGCGTTTTTATGACCCGCCGGCCCGGCCTTATTGTCGCGCCGGAAATAAGGAGGTATCATGAAATATTGCACGAAGTGTGTCATACCTGAGACTCATCCCGTGACCAAATTCGATAAAAACGGCGTCTGTGGTGCCTGTCAATTTTCCGAATTTAAGAAGACGTCCATCGATTGGGACAAGAAGAGGGAAGAACTTGTCGATATTCTGGACAAATATAGGAGCAAGGACGGGAGTAATTATGATTGCCTGATCCCCGTGAGCGGCGGGAAAGACAGTACGTTTCAGGTCTATACTCTGAAGGAAAAATTCGGGGTGAACCCCCTCTGCGTCTGCTACAAACACGAGTGGTATTCGGATGTCGGTGAGTATAATCTTGATAATCTGACGCGGACATTGGGTGTGGACCTCATCGTAGTTAGCCCGAAGAAGAACATCATAAGAGATATATGCCGCCTGTCGCTGCCGCGGCTGGGGGACCTCTGCTGGCAT
>CAZYBX010000257.1:0-2036 GCA_964645565.1 uncultured Planctomycetia bacterium
CCGTTGTGGTGGAGGGATACACCGATCTCTTGATACCGTGGCAAAGCGGCATAAAGAACGTAGTGGCGTCCTGCGGGACCGCCCTTACGCCCGACCACGTGAGGATACTAAAGCGCCACAGCCGGAACGTGGTCATGGTCTATGATTCCGACAAGGCGGGGGAGATGGCCACGCTCAAGGGGCTGGATGTATTGCTTTCGGAAGATATGAACGTCGGAATAGTAAGCCTTCCCAAGGGCATGGATCCCGATAGCTTTGTGAGGAAGCACGGGCCGGACGCCTTCAGGCTGCTGCTGGGTAAACCCACAGGGCTCTTTGAATACAAGCTGGGCCTTTTGACCGCCGGGCACGGCACGGACAGCACAGAGTCCCGGACCAGGATCGCCGGCGAGATGCTTAAGACTATCGCCCGGGTGAACAACGAGATACTTAAAGCGGAATACATGAAGAAGCTGGCCGAGAGCCTCGATCTCAGCGAAAATGCCGTGCGCATGGAGTTGAAAAAAATAAAAAGGGCTCACGCCGGCGTCTATGATGCCGGGGCGCAGGCGCCGGCCGCCGATGATTTGAAACCTCTCTGTGAGGCGGATAAGATAATCATCGGGCTCATGCTCGAGGACAATAACTTCATCGCCTCCGTTAAGGAGAAGATCGGCCTTCATGAGTTCAGCAATAGCTTCGCTCAGAGAGTGGCCAGGGTCATATTCAATTTCCACGAGAAGAACAAACCCGTTACCTACAACTCCCTTATCAGCCACCTCGATGTATCGGGCGGGGAAAATCTATTGTCCGAGATCGCAGCCACGCAGTATACCTCGGCGAATAAGGAGAGAAACCTGGAAGACTGCATATCATGGATCAAGAAGGATAACCTTAAGAGAGACCTGGATGACCTGCAAAACCGGATCAGGCAGGCGCAAAGCGCGGGGGAACATGCCAGGATAACGGAGCTCGTCGGTCAATATAACATACTCATAAAGGGGAGCTCCGCAAACAAACCGAATACCCAAAGCCGATGAAGAAAAGAAGTAAAAAGATAAAAAAGAAGAAGCGCGTGAAGACGCCCAAAAGCAAAAAGGTCAGGACGGCCGGGGCCAAAGCGCCGGCAAAGCCCCGCGAGGAGCCTGCCGCGCAGCCGATAGACGTCGAAAAGGAGACGCAGAAGCTCATCGATGCCGGCAAGCAAAAAGGCCATCTTACCTATGACCAGATAAACAATATGCTTCCGAAGGATTTCGCCTCCTCCGAAGACATGGATGAGCTGTTCATGAGGCTCGATGACGAAAACATAAAGGTCGTCGACAGCGCGGATGAGCTGGAAAAAGAGGAGGAGAAGGCGCAGGAGGGCAGGGAAGATCAGGACCAGGTGCGCATGCCTCACATGGAAGACCCTGTCCGCATGTATCTCCGGCATATGGGGCAGATACCCCTCCTTACGAGGGAAGAAGAGATAAAGCTCGCGAAGGAGATAGAGGTCACCGAAGACGATTTCAGGAAAAGCGTGCTTGACACTAACCTTGCAAAAGGGCACGCCCTCGAGCTTATAAGGCAGGCTGTCGGCGAGCAGGTCAACATAGACGACGTCATGAATTTCGATATTACCATGAGGCGGGGTAATCTGTTGCGGCGCCTGAATAAAGTGGAGAGGAAGCTTAGGAACGCGAAAAGGCCGGCCTCGATACGCTCGGCCATAATCGAGCTCAAGCTCGTAGGTTCGGTCGTGGAGGACATCTCGAAGAAGCTTAAGGAGACGTATTATGAGCTTGAGAGGACGGTAAAAGCGATCAAGAGGCTCAAGGGCAAAAGGAAGGATAAGACGCTCGCCAGGTTAAAAAGGAAAAGAGGCCTTTTAATAAAGGAGATCGGCGCGAAATATCCGCTCCTGAAAGATAAGATCAAAGGCGTGGATCAGAAGGAGTACAGATTCAACAGGGCGAAGAAGGCGCTCGTAGCGGCAAACCTGAGGCTGGTGGTCAGCATAGCGAAGAAATACACGAATCGCGGACTTTCCTTTCTCGACCTGATCCAGGAGGGAA
>CAZYBX010000258.1:0-2035 GCA_964645565.1 uncultured Planctomycetia bacterium
TCATAAAGCTGCCGAGGAACTATAATCCGTGGGGCCGCAATGTCATAGAAGCCATGATGCTCGGAAAGCCCGTGATATCGCTCGGGACTTACGACAAGTTCATCACCGACGGCATCAACGGATACCTACTGCCCGAATTCGACGCCGAGGAGATCGCCGAAAGGATCATCCATCTTTCCAGGCGGCCGGATATCGTCCGGAAGATGGGAAGTAATAACAGGGAGAAGGGGAAAAGGTTCTTTGACGCCCCTTCCAATATCTCCAAGCTGGACCGGGTCTATGATGGACTGACGGCATCTAAATAGGGAGAGCGAAATGAAGAAAAAGGTAAAGGCTTCCAGTATAGCGAAATTTTTGAACAATCGATTGGTCGGAGGCGACATCGAAGTGAACGGGGTATGTGCCGTGGACGCGCTGGAGGACCAAAAGATGGCTTTTTTAAAGACGGATACGATAGCGGAGCGGTTAAATACTAAAGCGCTCATTCTTGTCAAAGAGACCAAGAAGATCGACCCCAAAAGTACGAACACTTACATAAAAGTGGCAAATCCGAGATTGGCTTTCGCGAAGGTCGTCGACAGATTCCTGGACGATAAGCGCGGTTCTCATATATCGCCCGACGCGAAGATCGGCAGAAACGCGAAGATCGGTAAGGGCGCCGCGATAGGCGCAAACTGCGTGATAGGGGAGAACGTTACCATAGGAAGGAATACGGTCATCAGGCACCATGTGGTGATCGCGGGGAATACGGTGATAGGAGAGGATTGCCTGCTCAAATCAGGAAGCGTGATCGGAGAGGAAGGTTTCGGCGCGGAATACGACGATAGAGGCGTGCCGGTAAGCATACCCCATCTGGGAAACGTCGTGATAGGCGACAGGGTGGCGATAGGATCGCTTTCCACCATAAACAGCGGAACTATAGACAGCACGTTAATAGGCCGCGACTTAAAAAAAAACGACCATGTCCACATCGCCCACAATTGCGCGATCGGCGATAATACCATTATCACGGGGCAGGTGAACATAAGCGGCAGCGCGCGGATAGGCAGAAATTGCTGGCTGGGCCCGAATTGTTCCATCATGAACAAGGTTAAGATCGGCGATAAAGTGAAGGTGGGGATAGGGGCCGTGGTCAGGGATGATGTCGGCGACGGCAAGACCGTCGTGGGGCTGGAGGCCTTGCCCTCGAAAGACCTGCTTAAATTTAAAAAAAGAACGGGATATAACGAAATATGAAAAAGACCGTAAAAACGGATCGCGGCATGGATACGGATAGATTTTCGCTGGATAGCTACGGGGAGATGCTGAGGAAAGCCAAAAGATCCGGCTACAGATTCCCGAAGCTGCCGGGGTTTAAAGATTGGATGGGAAAATACCGCAAGTTTCTTCTGCTTCGCCATGACGTGGATCTATCGCCTCTGAACGCGCTTGAGATGGCGAAGGTAGAGCATTCGCTCGGCGTAGTCTCCACCTACTATGTGCTGCTCCGTTCCGTATTTTACAATCCGGCCGCGGAGCCGTTTTTCAAGGCGTTTAAAAAAATCATCGCGATGGGGCACGACATAGGGCTTCATTACGACTGCGGATTCTACGAGGAAAACGGCATGGACATCGGTAGGGGCATAATAAAGGATGCGGACGCCCTGCAGAATATCCTCGGCGTCAAGATAAGATCCGTCGCTCAGCATAAACCTGCCGTCCGAAAAGGAATCTATAAACCTCCTTCGATATACGTGGACGCCTATGATGAGATATTGCTGAATAAAGCAAGATATATTTCGGAAAGCGGGTTTAAATGGCGGGGCGAAACGCTGGCGGATATCGTAGGCAGGCGCCCTAAAATTTATGCCCTTATACATCCCGACATATGGGCACATTCCCGTTCGGATATGGCCGCATCCTATAGAAAGACAACGAAGTTATCCATGCGATTAATCGAGGATGAATGCAGCGACTTTATAAACTCAACCAACGAATATCTGAAAAAACGCGCAAAAAAAGAAATTATGTGAAGGGTCAGCATGAAGAAAAACAT
>CAZYBX010000259.1:0-1595 GCA_964645565.1 uncultured Planctomycetia bacterium
AACCTAATGACATAAATATGCCATGCTGACTTTACATATTCTTTTTCTGCGGGTAAACTAAAATGCCGCTGCAGCAGCTTGAAAAGGTCAGCGTTATTTTTCCCATACGGGCCGGCGATGAGGACCGAGCCCTTATCGGATAAATGCTCAACCATCTCATTCAAAGTCCTCATAGGATCCTTTGAATAATATAGGCCGTAAAAGCATGATATTAAATCAAATCTTGAGTTTTGGATGTCCCGGTCTGCGAACATATCTTCCATTTTAATGGACTTCAGCACGGTCAGCACTGCCGCTTGCATTTTATCCAATCTCTGATTCGCTGCCGCAAGCGAGTCCTTTGAGGCATCAACGCCGACTATCCGTTTGACCTCGAGCCTTGCGGCAAAAAGCACCAATTGATTTCCGGTCCCGCAGCATACCTCGAGGACCGAAGTAAAATCAAGCTTATTGAGTAAAGAACTCGTCCAGAGATTAAAATCTCCTTTGGCGTATCGGCGGTTGTTGTCTGCTCTGGCCGTCAGGTTCCGACTTGAAACGGCCTTTTCCATCAAAGCCGTTTTATCATTCCTGCATTGACGCATGTGCCCGCTCCCTCTGCCGTTGCAGTAAAAAATCACTTACCCTCAAAGCGCCCCGGCCTCCTTTGCCTTTTGAATAAACGGAGCTCATTACCCGCTTCCTCTTTTAATCTTTTCCAGTCCTCTTTCGTGAATCCGAGCAGGATGATCTCATTGCCGTCTTTAAACGGCATCCTGCCTATCTCCCTGAACCCGAATTTCCTGTAAATACCGAGAGCCCTTTCATTGCCCGATATGACTTTGGTGACCAAAGTCTTCAGGTTCATCCTGCCGAAGGCCTCGTCCAATAGTTTGATAAGGATATCCCTGCTCAGCCCCTTTCCTCTATATCCGTCTTCGGCTATGTAGAATCCCCACTCAGAGTCGGACGCCTCGTAATCTATGTCGTGAAGATAGGCCGCGCCGATCGGGACATCGCCTGAGAATGCCACCCAAAATTTGTAGTCATTTTCATCCCGTAATCTCCCAAGCCATCGCGAATGTTCTTCCTTCGATATATCATGCTGGGTAAGCATGAACCTTTTCACGTCTTCCTTGTTCCGCCATTTCCTGACTTGTTCTTTCAAGAGATCGTCCGCTTCCAGGATGTTTACGAATTTTATCTCGCTCATTTTATCACCCTTACGGCTTTAAAGGCTTCGGCGTAATGCGAGCCCGTTTTCATACCCCAGTTCTTAGCCGATATCTCGGCGCCTTCGGCGGATCTGGGATGAGGATATTTTCTCAGCTCGCTATTATAGGCATCGACGGCTTTCAGCTTTATGTCGATAGTCTTGGATATGTCAAAAAATGTATCCGGCGAAAAAGTTACCGGATATGACCATTCCGTGGAAGACAATACCTCAAAAGAGTATATCTCCTTCACGGTCTCGCCTTCGACCGGCCTGGCCGCCGTTATCACGGCCTGGAAGGTGATCTTATGGTCGATATTCAGGTCTTTTTCGTAATTCGTGAATATTATATCCGGCTTTATCTCCACCTTTACCTTCTCTATGGCCTTGATGATGTCTATGA
>CAZYBX010000259.1:1605-2010 GCA_964645565.1 uncultured Planctomycetia bacterium
CGTCTTTTTTACTCCGATTATATCGTTCGCTTTTTTAGCCTCTTTCCTCAAGTTGCCCACTTCCTTAAGCCGCGTGGCCTTGTCAAGCTTCTCGTATCTGGCCACCTTGCCCTCGCCGAGCAAAAGTGTATATGCCTCACAGCCCTCATGGACCAATCTCGCGATAGTCCCGCCGCAGCCCAGCACCTCATCGTCCGGATGCGCCGCAATAATAAGGATTTTCTTTTTCATTGCGTTCTCCTGGTTTCGTTGATCGTTGATCGCTGATCGTACAAATCCGTGGTAGCTGAGACTAACGATTAACGATAAACGAGTTATGCACTAAACTATTTTTTCCTGGCAATATATGCCTTTACATGCTTCTCCACTATAAATTCATCATTATGCCTGAAGTGCTCCTCTATA
>CAZYBX010000260.1:0-1991 GCA_964645565.1 uncultured Planctomycetia bacterium
ACGGCCAAAACTATCTGAATGCTGTAAAAGATATATTGCCTTCTCAATTTTACGGGGAATCCATGATTTCGTTATCATCTTGGTTCGTCAATAAATTATTGCCTGAAAGAGCAGGGTGGGGAGTGGGGCTGGGGTTTAGTGCCGTCGCCGAGGGATATCTGAACGCGCGTATGTTCGGCGTCTTTATCCACGGTCTGATAATAGGCATGCTGGCCGCGCTGATAAGGTATTTTCAGTTCAGCGGAAGATTCGGCATGTACGGCGTTTTCTTTTATTCCGCCCTGCTGGCGGGTTTCTATAAGATTTATCAGCAGGACTTCACGAGCATCCTCTCCAGGTTCGAATGGAACATACTGGGGACTTTGTTTTTAATATGCCTGGTGACCGTCATGTCCGGAGCAGCCAGAAAAAAAAGATACGATCCATGAAAAAAACGGTCAAATTTTATATTAACAGGACGCAGAACTCGGGCGGTCCCTCGATCTTCGGATATCGCCTGAAACAGGAACTGATAAGGAACGGCTGGCGGTGGGACCGTTTATTCCCGTCCGTAGCTTACATGTTTTCCGCCGGTCCTTTCAGACCTTTCTGCAGGAACATCTTGAGGTTGGACGGCCTTTACCTCGATTCGGAAAACACCATAGGCGACTCCGAGGTGCTGAACAGGCCGATCATGAGCGCGTATCGAAAGGCCGACGGGATCATATTTCAGTCGGAGTTCAGCCGGTCGCTGTTCGGGGAATTTGCGGGCCGTCCGTCGTGCCAGCATGTGGTCATCCATAACGGCGTCTCTCCGGATTTTTGTCCCGGGGGAGAAAGGGTCGATTACGGATTCGAAAAGACGCTTATCTGTTCCGGAAAGTGGAGGACGCACAAGCGGCTCGATTGCATAATCGAGGGCTTCCTGGAATACGGGGATCCTTCGGCGGGGCTCGTAGTCCTGGGCTGGGATATCAAGAGGCGTATTGAACATCCGAACATAAGGTATGTCGGCAGGATCCCGCCCGGTGATCTGCCGAAGTACTTAAGAGGAGCGGACGCGTTCATACATCTGACCTGGCTCGACAATTGTCCGAATGTGGTGGCCGAAGCGCTTTCGTGCGGTTTGCCCGTACTTTGTAACCATAACGGAGGCACTAAAGAGATCGTGGGATCGAACGGGATCGTCATACGGTGCGAGGAAGATTACAATTTTAAAAAAGTCGCTCTTTATGATCCTCCCAGGTGCGATAAAAAAATCGTCGCCAAAGGTATCGAGCAGATCCTTGAATGGAAAAGGCCCGTTGACGCGGTCCATCTGAGAATAGAGGATATCAGCCAGAGATACATCGGATTTGCCGAAGGACTTCTACGGACAGCCGATAGACCGAAATATGCCGGGTCGAGGAGCGGTATATGAGAGCGTTTGAACGCGAAGACGATCTTTACAGGAGCGGCAAGAGATGTTGGATCTCGAAAGAAGAAGAGACCCTTTTCGGCTATCTGGATGGATCAGTCAGCCCCGGAAGCCGGATTCTGGACGTGGGCTGCGGTTCAGGGGAGATAACGGCTAAGATCAAAGAGAAGGGCCACGCTGTCGTAGGCCTAGATTTTTCTCCCGCAGCCGTAGGACTTGCTAAGGACCGGGGGCTCGATTGCCGGCTGGCCGACCTGGACTCAGGGATACCGTTTGACGATGATACCTTTGACGCCGTGTGGGCGGGGGATGTCATTGAGCACGTCTTCGACCCGATCTTCGTCCTGAAAGAAATAAACAGGGTATTGACGCCGCGCGGCGTGTTATTATGCACTATTCCGTACGATTTAAGACTGACGACAAGATTAAGGATTCTTTTTGGCCGTTCATATCAGGAAGAGGCATATAAACGGTACGGCCAGTACAAGCACCACACTTTTTTTTCCGTGTCTCTTATGAGATATCTGCTTAAGGAAGCGTCAGTGAAGATAGAGGAGATGAAATTCGTAGTCAGATTTCCCGGATCGGAAAGGGA
>CAZYBX010000261.1:0-1967 GCA_964645565.1 uncultured Planctomycetia bacterium
AACAACGAAGGGTTATCAATATGTGGTGATAAAATGATAAAAAACCTCGTCAGAAAGAATATACTGGACATAAGGCCCTACGAACCGGGCAAGCCGATCGAGGAGCTCAAGCGCGAGCTGGGGATATCGGACATAATCAAGATGGCTTCCAACGAAAATCCTTTGGGGCCGTCCAAAAAGGCCGTCAGGGCCATGGATAAAGCCGCTGTCTCGGTAAACAGATACCCGGACGGAAGCTGTTACTGTCTCAAGGAGGTGTTAAGCAGGGACCTTAATGTATCCGCGGGGAACCTGATAATCGGAAACGGCTCTAATGAGATAATAGAGCTCGCCTTAAGGGCATTTGTAGACAAGGGCGATGAGGTCGTGATGAGCGAGCCTTCTTTCCTGGTCTACGATATCGCCTGCAAGGTCTTTGACGGCGAGGCCGTCGCAGTACCGCTTAAAGATTTTAAAGCCGATCTCGGCGCGATCAGGCGGTCTATAACCGGCAGGACCAAGCTCATCTTTATAGACAATCCAAACAACCCGACGGGCAGAAGCGTAGGCGAGTCTGAAGTAGAGAGGTTCCTGGAAGATATGCCCGACGAAGTGATCGTGGTATTCGACGAAGCCTACAATGAGTTTGTGGAAAGGGAGGATTTTCCGGATACCGTAAGATATATAGGCAGGAAAAACGTCCTGATCCTCAGGACGTTCTCCAAGGCGCACGGATTGAGCGGCCTGAGAATCGGTTACGGCATAGCGGAGAAGGAGATCATAGGATACATGGACCGCGTGAGGCAGCCGTTCAACGTAAATTCCATCGCTCAGGCTGCGGCCATAGCGAGCCT
The DNA here is from genome assembly GCA_964645565.1 of uncultured Planctomycetia bacterium. Lineage (GTDB taxonomy): Bacteria > Omnitrophota > Gorgyraeia > JAHIPI01 > JAHIPI01 > BS750m-G14. Next base: position 834 of record CAZYBX010000261.1, read on the forward strand.
GGAGGATAAAGAACACATCAATAAAAGCAAGCTCGTAATAAGCGAGGGTAAAGACTATCTTTATAAGGAGTTGTCTTCCATGGGCCTTCCTTATATAGAGAGCGATGCGAATTTCATACTTATAAACGTGGGACGGAGCGGGAAAGAGATATTCGAAAATATGCTGAAAAGAGGGGTCATAGTGCGCGACATGAACGCTTATAAGCTGAACGACTATATCCGCGTCACCATCGGCACTATGGCGGAGAACAAGAGATTTGTCAAGGTTCTGAAGCAGGTATTGAGTCATAAGGAGTGACCCATGATAATAGTATTAAGACCCAGGGCGACCCAAAAAGAGATAGACCATATTATAGAGAAAGTAAAGAAATTGGGTCTGAAGCCTATGGTCTCCAGAGGCGTCGAGAGGACGATAATAGGAGTGATAGGCGAGGAAGACAAGATAAGGCTGCAGCCGCTTGAAGTCTATCCCGGAGTAGAAAAGGTCTTGACCATATTGAAGCCCTACAAACTTGTCTCCAGGGACTTCAAGAGGGAAAACAGCGTAATAGGAATGGCTAAGGGGATCAAGATAGGGGGCAAAAAGATAGTGGTGATGGCCGGGCCCTGCTCCGTAGAAAACAAGAAGCTGCTTCTGAAGATAGCCGGAGCCGTCAAATCATCCGGCGCCTCGATGCTGCGCGGCGGCGCGTTTAAACCCAGGACATCGCCTTATTCTTTTCAGGGGCTCGGCGAGGAAGGCCTCAAATATCTTAAAGAGGCGAAAAAAGAGACAGGCCTTCCTATAGTCACGGAACTTATGGACCCCAGGGATATGCCCCTTATGGAAAAGTATGCGGATATGATCCAGATCGGCGCGCGAAATATGCAGAATTTCACTCTTCTGAAGGAGGTGGGTCAGTCAAAAAAACCCGTCCTCCTGAAAAGGGGGATGTCGTCGACCGTCAAAGACCTGCTCATGTCGGCCGAATATATAATGTCGGAAGGCAACTTTAACGTCATTTTATGCGAACGCGGCATAAGGACGTTCGAGGACCATACCCGTTTTACGTTAGATATAAGCGCGGTGCCCGTTATAAAGAATTTAAGCCACCTTCCTGTCATAGTGGATCCCAGCCATGCCACGGGAAAATG
>CAZYBX010000262.1:0-1945 GCA_964645565.1 uncultured Planctomycetia bacterium
AAAAGCCATGATGTCCCCGTCCTCGTGCAATACGGATGTCTTTATCTCTTTTTTGGCTATTTTACAAAATATGCAGTCACCGTCCATAAAAGCGCGTATCAGAGCTCCTCTATCTCGTAGTCCGTGCTGCCGAGGCCGATCGCCTTGGCGTGCTCCAATTGGGGGGACCAATCTATATCGGGATACCCGGCCTTAAAGACGTCCCTTGCGTTTTCCTTCAGGACCATATCTACCGAGGCCCTGTCCAGGGCCACGGGGTCTTCCGAAGCCATTATTCCCAGGTCCCCGCATATAACAGGTTCGTCTTTTGCCATGCAATCGCAGTCTTTAGTTATGTGCGTCAAAAAATTGATGAAGTACGTGCGCCCGGCGCCGATAGCGTTTCTTACGCCCAGCGCGTATTCCGCCATTTTTTCCTGGACGTTGCGTACGCCCTCGCTCCACCTGATCTCGATCGCTCCGGTTTTGCAAACGACGGTGCATTCACCGCATCCTATGCAGTCCTTCTGCGAGATGACGGCCTTGCCGCCTTCGATCTCGATCGCGTTTGCGGGGCACCATTTGAGACATGTCCCGCAGGCATTGCAGCGGGCCTGCGTTACCCCCGGCTGGACATTGGAATGCTGCTCCAGTTTGCCCGCCCTTGACGCGCAGCCCATGCCGAGGTTTTTTATGGCGGCGCCGAACCCCGTTTGCATATGGCCCGTCATATGAGAAAGGCACAACAGGAAATCGCAGTTGACTATATCGGCCGCTATCTTGACGCTCTTGAGATGCTTGCCCGGTACTTTGACTGCGACAAAATTTCTTCCCAACAGCCCGTCGGCTATGATTATCGGCGCCCCTGTCTTTGACAGGCCGAGATCATGCTCATGGGCAAGCTTGATGTGCTCCACGGAATTAGAGCGCGAACCTGCGTACAGCGTGTTTGTCTCGACGATAAAAACGCGTCCCGATCTTTGACTTAAAAGATCGACAACGCCTTTTATGACGCCGGATTTTATGTAGCCTATGTTGTCTTTTTCCCCGAGGTGCGTCTTTATGCCGACGAAGTCATTTTTGCCGATAATATCAAGAAACGGCGATCTCTTAAGCAGCGCGGCTGTCTTTTTTGCAAGCGAAGAGATGCCTTCGCCTTCTTTTACTTTGATGTAAGCGACCGCGCTCATGTCATTACTATACTACACGTAAACCGCAATTTCAACATTTTTCGCTTTTCATAAAATCCTTATCCGTCATCACCTCTATGCCGTTCTTCTTTAAGAGGGCGCACGCGACCCCGTCCCCTTTTAGCGTCCTGCCCTGAAAAAAACCGTCGTATATCTCTCCGCAGCCGCACGCGGGGCTCCGCGATTTTAAAATGGCTTTGGTAGCCCCGTATTTTTTGGCCAGGGCCAACGCGGATTCCGCGCCCGAAACGAAATTTTCCGTCACGTCTTTGCCGAATTCCGTCACCACTTTACATTTTCCCGAAAGGACGTCCATCCCGGAGCCGCCTTTGATCTCACACCTCTCTCTCGGTATGCTTAAACCGCCGAGCAGTTCCGGGCATATCGGAATAGCCTTGTTCTCCAAAACGAGCCTTTTTATCCGTTCGCAGGCCTTGACGGACCCGTTATAAAAACCATTGTTACCGCTTAGGCACCCGCTGACAAGGATCATCTCTTCCCCACAGGATTCTTTAAGGACCCTATCCCCTCGATCCTGACCTCGGCCTCGTCCCCTATCTTGAGAGGACCGACGCCGGCAGGAGTGCCCGTGGCGATTATGTCGCCGGGCTCGAGGGTCATGATGCCGGATATGAACTCGACCAGCCTGCAACAGCCGAAGATCATGTTGGAGGTTTCCGAGCGCTGTCTTACGCCGCCGTTTACCAGCAGCTCTATCTTTAACGATGAGACGTCCAAATCTGTCTCGACGTGAGGGCCTATCGGGCAGAACGTAT
>CAZYBX010000263.1:0-1908 GCA_964645565.1 uncultured Planctomycetia bacterium
GTGCTATTGATCCTGGCGTTGAGATAATCGTTGCTGACGGGGAAAGCCATGATGCCGCTTGTGCTGGCCTTTGGATGCAAGACCATGGCGACGCTTGTCACAAAGAGCCTGAGGTCCCGCAAGGAGAAGTTTATAACCATCTATTTAATCGCTTTTGCGATACCGTGCGCGGCGCAATTTGCGATTGACATGGGCATATTGGGCAGAGTGGGCTTTACGGCTTTTCTTATTGCGTACGGCACGCTTGCCTTATCGGAGATAGCCGCGGGATTTGTCTTGAATAAGATGATCAAGTCAGAAGAAAAAAGCGATTTTATCCAGGAATTACCCGCGATCCGCGTTCCGAGCCCAAAGGCGATATTGGTTAAGACATATTATCGCTTATACTGGTTTTTGAAAGAGGCGCTTCCGATTTTTATTATTGCCGCGGCGATATTATTTTTCACCGATAAGACCGGTTTACTTGATGCGACAAAAAGTTTATTGAGGCCGGTCGTGGTAAATTGGCTGGGGCTGCCGATCGATATTGTAGATGCGCTTATTCTTTCATTGGCGAGGCATGAGGCTGCGGCGGGATTACTGTTTAATATGATAGACAGGGGGGCGCTGAATTATATACAGGCGATAGTGGCTGTTGTTATTACCACAATGTTTGTGCCCTGCTTTGCGAATATCGTGGCAATGTGTAAAGAGCTGGGGGTAAAGACCGGCATAGCGATGGCAGCCATCATTAATATATCCAGCTTTATTTTGGCCGGTATTTTAAACTGGATTTTGATTTTCACAATCGGGAAATGGGTGTTGTAGAATAGAAACCAGGAAACCAGGGTACAGGAAACCGGAGGGGCCGGCATGAATAGAAAACGCGAAAAAGATGAGCACCTGGAACGGTTATGGTACATGAGGGAGGAATCGAAAAGCTCCACAGATGACCTTAAGAACGCCATGAGACAGGACTATGATAAAGAGATACTCGACGAGTTATCTTCCGAAGGACTGGTAGAGCTGAAAGATAACGGCGCGAGAGTCACATTGACGGAAAAAGGCGAGGACCGCTCACGCAAATTAATCCGCGCCCACAGGCTTGCCGAAAGGCTCTTGCATGATGTGCTTGGCGGTGAGTTTGAATCAGGTGCTTGTGAATTCGAGCATACAATTTCGCCGGCGCTTATCGACAGTATCTGCACTTTACTTGGCCATCCGAGGGAATGTCCCCACGGAATGCCGATACCGGAGGGCGCTTGTTGTAAACGCTCTACCAAAACAGCGCAGAGCCTGGTTACCCCATTAACTGAATTGGAAATAGGCCGGTCCGCGCGTATTGCCTATGTAAACTGCAAAGACGACCAGCGCCTGCACAAGATGGACGGCCTTCACATAAGGCCCGGAACAGTCGTTAAGCTGCATCAAACCTATCCTTCTTATGTTATCGAGTGCGAAGGGGCTAATATAGCGTTGGACAAAGAAATAGTTTCGAATATATGCGTATGGAAAGAACCGCAACAATATCAGGCGGAGGAAGAGGGCGCTCCTCAAGGCGCAAAAGGACAGGGAAAAGGCTGGGGCGCGAAATGGGGCAGGGCCTTTGGCAGCCGGCACAGAAGGGGCCGAAGCGGGCAATGACGATACTATGCCTGAAATGAAGGATCGCAACACTATCAAGAAGATTAAGGCAAGGCATAAAATGGTTTTTCCCGGAAAAAATAAAGTTGAAAACAACGATAATAATGGTATAATCTACATACCTGAAACAGAGGCGAGGCAGAAGGCTTAGCGGTAAGCGGAACGGCGCGGTGGAGTTAGCCGAACATCCCGCCAAAAGCTAATATGCCGCCCTTTTAGGGACGTGCCACTTTGGGACGGGGCACCAGGGGGGACACCCCGTATGGCGTTTACAGAGCGTTTGCG
>CAZYBX010000264.1:0-1895 GCA_964645565.1 uncultured Planctomycetia bacterium
GTTTCTTATCATATATCTCTTCTATCCTCAGCCTTTCTCAGCCTTTTCGTATGCCCTTATTATCTCCTGCACCAGCTCGTGCCTCACCACGTCCTCCCCCGACAGGAACGCGAATTTTATCCCCTTTATGTCTTTCAGTATTTCTATGACGTGCTTGAGCCCGGATTCTTTATGGCTGGGCAAATCGCTTTGAGTGATATCGCCCGTTATGACGGTCTTGGAATCGAAGCCCAGACGCGTCAGAAACATCTTCATCTGCTCCGGCGTCGAGTTCTGCGCCTCATCCAGTATGATAAAAGCGTTGTTGAGCGTCCGGCCGCGCATATAGGCGAGAGGGACCACTTCTATGATCCCCCTGTTTATGTAATCCTGGATCCTGTTTACTTCCACCATGTCATAAAGCGCGTCGTAAAGCGGCCTCAGATACGGCGTCACCTTTTCGTATAGATCTCCGGGCAGATATCCCAGGCTTTCTCCGGCCTCGACAGCCGGCCTCGCCAGTATGATCCTCGATACGATCTGTTTTTTCAGCGCGTTCACCGCCATAGCCATGGCAAGATACGTCTTTCCGGTCCCCGCCGGCCCTATGCCGAACACTATGTCGTTTTGCCTGATCGCGTCCACATACTGCTTTTGCCCTTTGCTTTTCGGGGTCACAAAGAGCCTTTTGGAAGAGACCTCTATCTTGTCCAGGTATATGCTATGGACGTCTTCGGTCATATGCCCCTTGACGGACTTGATCGCGTACAGGACCTCATGCTTCTTTATCTGCCCGCCCTTGCGTATAGTCATGAGCAGCTCTTCGATGAGCCTGAGGACGTCTTCCACCCCGTCTTTGGGTCCTTCTATGATTATATTATGCCCTCTTCCGAAAAGCGAGGGGCCCATCTCTTTTTCTATGAGCTTCAGGTTTTCGTCATGAGGCCCGCATAAAAGCTTCGCCTCGTTATCCGATCTTAGGCTGACCTCTTTCTTTGTCATCTTTCGCTACTTCACATCCTCTTTCGTTTCGACCGCCGCGGCCTTGGCCTGAGGTATCACGATCACCTGCCCCGGATATATCCTGCCGGGCTTGTCGATGACGTTTTTGTTCGCCTCGTATATCTCGGTCCATTTTGACGCGTCGCCCAGAAACTCCTTCGCGATCTTCCCGAGCGTGTCGCCTTCGCGGACCGTGTATATCATGGCCTTTTCCTGTCCTGCCGGCGCTTCCTCTTTCTTCACCCACTGCTCATCGGCGTATCCCCCGGATTTTTCTTCCGGCATTCCTGCTTTAACGACGGCTTCGCCTGCCGTCTCGACATCCGCCTCTTCCCCGGATTCAGTCGTGACTGGAGCCATCCTGGTCACCGCCTTCTTCGCGGGTTCCTCCGCCGGCTGCATCCATCCCTTATTCAGCGCGCTCTTCTGTTTTTTATACTCTCGCGACGCCGGCAGCTCCACGTCAAGCCCTGTCATCGTCCTCGTCTTCTTTACGCCGGCCACATCCGGCGGCGCTTCGCCCGCGACAACTCCTTTATTGCCGATGAGATCCTGGTCCTGCCTCTCCACCTGATATGTATACGTCTTCATGCATCCGGACATCGCTGCCGCTGTAAAAATACATAACACCGATAAAACGACTTTTTTCATAATAGTCCTCCCCCGTATCTATTTAATAGCCTTTATATTAAGTTCCTTCAGCTGCCGTTCGCTCGCGGCCGAAGGCGCGTCCGTCATCGGGCAGATCGCCTTCTGCGTCTTGGGAAAAGGTATCACGTCCCTTATGGTATCGCTTCCGGTAAAAAGCGTAAGCCATCTGTCCAGTCCGAAGGCCACTCCGCCGTGCGGAGGCGCGCCGTATGAAAGCGCCTTTAACAGGAACCCGAACCTGCTTTCCGCTTGTTCGTTCTCTA
>CAZYBX010000265.1:0-1894 GCA_964645565.1 uncultured Planctomycetia bacterium
CTTCCTGTCCTTCGCCTTCCTGCTTCTGGCTTTCCTGGTTCTGGCCTTCCTGCTCTTGGCCGGATTTTTGTTCCTGTTCCTGCTTTTCTCCATAGCCGCTTTGCGGCTCGCTCTTCTGCTGCTCCAATTTTTCCTTGAGGCGTTTGAGCTCCTCTTTCACGAACTCATAATTATATTTCGCGTCTTCGTCATCCGCGTCGAGCTCTATGGCGCGTTCGTAATGCCTGAGGGATTGTTCCAGGGACGCCACGGCCTGCTTGAGATCCGACTCTGCTTTGCTTATACCGTATTTATATTTTGCGTTCCCTATGTTGTAATTCGCTTTCTGCTCCAAAGACTCGTCTCCCGACACTAAAGACTTCTCAAAATGGCCGATAGACGCCTCGTAATCTTCCGTTTTATAAAGCGCCGATCCGAGGTCGTAATTGACGATATCGGAATCCGGCGCGCCTAGAAGGGCTCCTTCATATTGTTCGAGCGCCTTGTCATATTCGCCCTTATTATACAGGATATTGCCTTTTTTGACTTCTTTTTTCGGCTGTGAGGCTAGACACGGCTCTATGAAAAAACACAGCGCCAATGCCGTAAAAAATAGACGCTTCATCTTATTGCCTCTTCTTATCGCTGATAAAAGGTTCGGCCATTAAAAGTAACAGCGCGAAGACCAAAGGGATCTGAAAGCGGTCATAGTAATATTTGCCCATCTGCGTCTTTATATCTCTTTTCTCCATCTGTGACAGCTTTTCCTCATAGATCAGGTCCAGGCCGAATTCGGCGCCGCTGGAGCGGACGTACGTGCCTCCCGTCGTAAGGGCTATCTCCTGCAGTACTTTTTCGTTCAGCCTGGATTTGACGATATTGCCGTCCCTGTCCTTCAAAAACGTCTTGCCGCCGCCTTCGCCGGCGACCTGGATCAGCTCGCCTTCCTTCGTCCCGATGCCGATGCAGAATATCCTGATGTTCTCTTTTTTGGCCTCTTCCGCCGCCGCGGCCGGGCTGCCCTCGTGGTCTTCTCCGTCGGTGATTATCACCAATACCTTATATTTCTTTTCCTCTCCCTCGTAACCTTTTATCGCCTCTTTTATGGCGCTTGAGATCGATGTGCCGCCCTGGGGTATCGTATCGACGCTTAGATCGTCCAATGCCAGCAAAAAACCTTCATAATCCACGGTGAGGGGGCACTGTATAAATGCCGTGCCGGAAAACGCGATCAGGCCGATCCTGTCCCCTCTCAGTTTTTTTACCAGGTCCTTCACCGCCAGCTTAGAGCGCTCCAGCCTGTCGGGCTTTACATCCGCGGCGAGCATGCTTTTGGAAGTATCTATCGCGACCATGATATCAAGCCCCCTTCTCTTGACCTCACGCCACTGGAAACCCCACTGCGGACGCATCAAAGCGACGACGCTCAAGAGCAGCACCGATATGATGATAATCCTTTTTATCGCCTGCCGCCTGAAATCCACTCCCGGCATTATCTCGCTCAGCAACCCCTCGTCCGCGAATCTCCGTATTTGAGCGGACTTTGCCCTGGAGGCCCATATAAAGAATAGCGCCGCCGCCAGGACGATCCAGAACCCGTATGCGTAATAAGCTTCCGCGAATCTCATATTTCCATAGTTATTAGGGACAATATTGATAATCCCCTCGCTCCGACAAAATTCTTAACGCCTCTCACTTCGCCAAAAAGAGGGGACGGTGAACTCGCTCGACACTGCCGTGTCGGCTCGTACTTTCGCTTCGCGAAAGTACCGGAACTATGTATGAGTGCGGCCGGACAATCCACCGTCCTTTTACCCCGCCAAGTCGGGGTCCCGCCTCCTGCGCATACAGCGCGGCGGGAGAAACCTCTTTTTGGCTCGTTCGAGGCTAAATTTTGTAGTCGCTCGTGGAATAT
>CAZYBX010000266.1:0-1894 GCA_964645565.1 uncultured Planctomycetia bacterium
AAATGCTCGGCCATAGTAAGTGCGGAAAGTCCGACGCGAAAGCGCGCGCCCGGCGGTTCGTTCATCTGACCGAATACAAGCACGGCTTTATCTAAGACCTTAAGCTTCTGCATCTCAAGCCAGAGGTCATTACCTTCACGGCTGCGTTCGCCTATGCCGCTAAAGACGCTGACCCCTCCGTGCTCGATGGCGATATTCCGTATAAGCTCCATGATTATCACAGTCTTGCCCACGCCCGCCCCGCCAAAGAGGCCGATCTTACCTCCTTTAATAAAAGGACAGATCAAATCGATAACCTTTATCCCGGTCTCGAGTATCTCTTTCTTGGTGGACTGGGCGCTTAAAGGCGGCGGGTCCCTATGTATAGGCTCTTTACCTGCCCCCGAAATAGCACCCCTGCCGTCAATAGGCTCGCCGAGAAGGTTGAACATCCTGCCGAGGACCTGCTTGCCGACCGGGACACTGATCGGTTTACCGCTGTTTGTCACCTCCTGCCCCCTTGCAAGCCCGTCGGTAGAATCAAGGGCGATGCATTTCACGATATTGTCGCCGATGTGATCGTGGACTTCCAGAAAAAGCCGGCCTGACTCCCGGTCGATAAAGAGGGCGTTATTAATGGCCGGCAGGCCCCCTTCGTCAAACTCCACGTTTACTATCGGACCGATTATCTCTTTTACGATACCTTTTTGCGCCATCAGTTCCTCAGTATCACCGATAGATCAGCCAGTTCCCTGGTGATCAGATTCTGCCGTAATTTATGAAACGTAAGATTGACCTTCTTTTTAAGGTCAACGGCGTTGTCTTTTGCGTGCCGCATGGTAAGGATCCGGGTAAATTCTTCGGCGGCCTGCGATGCAAGCATAGCCGAAGAAAGCGCGTGTTTTATGTAGCTTAGAAAAATATCGTCCCAGAGATTATCCGCCTCGAAGATAAAATCCCGGTCCTCTTCCTTTTTCTCGGCCAGAGGTATGAGCTGCATGACAGCCGCGCTCCCCATGATGCTGCGGCGAAACTGATTGTAGATGATAAACAAACTGTCGTAGTGGCCCTGCTTAAGATCGGAAAAGATATCCCGGGATAAGGCAGTAAGATCGAGACCGCTCAACTCATGGAACCCGACCACATCCTGGGCAAAAAGCCTTTTTAGCGCCGCAAGCCTCCTTCCGCAGGCGATGATCTTCGCCCTATGCTCTTCCTTAAAGGAGGTAAGGCTCTTAACCAAAAAGAGGTTAAACCCGCCGCAGAGGCCTTTATCCGAACCGAAACAGACGACGAGAGTCTTAAGGCTTTTCCTCAAAGAAAAAAACGGATGGGGGACATAGTTTATGGAGCCCGCGGCCCGCGCGACCATCTCTTTTAGATTCGCGAAATACTCCTTCTGATCCCGAGCCTGCTTTTCTATCTTCCTTAGACGGAAGATCGAAACGACTTCCATGGCCTCCGTTATCTTCGCGATCTTATTAATGGAGGAGATCCGGTCTTTTATCTGTTTTAAGTTGCTCATACAGAGACAAATTTTTTCTTAAACTCGGCAAGGATCTCTTTCAGGGCCTCCTCATCGCGGGCCTCGAAGTCTTTTTTATCCTTGATGCCGCGGGCAAAATCCTCTTTTTCTCTTCTCATAAACTCAAGAAGTTCCTTTTCGAAACGCCGTATGTCCTTTACCGGGATGTCGTCCAAAAACCCCCGGGTGCCGGCATAGATCACCACAAACTCTTCCCATACCTGATAAGGGTTCAACTGGTCCTGTTTTATTATCTCGATGAGCCGCTTACCCCGCTGGATCTGGGCCTCGGTCTCTTTATCCAGTTCCGTACCTAATTGGGTGAACGCCTCGACCTCCCTGAATTGGGCGAGGTCCAGCCGCAGCATACCGGCCACTCTCTTTATCGCC
>CAZYBX010000267.1:0-1865 GCA_964645565.1 uncultured Planctomycetia bacterium
CTTCTTTCCCTTATGCTCGGCCGCCTGAAATTCCTTTTCTCTTATGCCCAGCCTCTCGATGATATCTTTGGGCGGCGTATACTCCTCCTTGCAGAAGGGGCAGAGAATACGCACCAGCCTCTGCGCCAGAATACCTATTACGGCTGATGACACCAGAAAGGGTTCGACGCCCATGTCGATCAGGCGGTTTGCGGCCGAAGGCGCGTCGTTGGTGTGCAGGGTGGAGAAGACCAGATGCCCCGTGAGCGCGGCGTGGATCGCGATATCGGCGGTCTCCTTATCGCGGATCTCGCCGACCATGATAATGTCGGGGTCCTGCCTGACGATGGCGCGCAGGCCCCTCGCGAATGTCAGGCCGGCTTTCACGTTCACCTGCGACTGCCTCACATTCTGCAATTCGTATTCGATAGGGTCTTCTAATGTGATTATATTCTTTTCGGCGGCGTTTATATCGCTAAGCGCGGCGTAGAGGGTGGTGGTCTTGCCGCTTCCGGTAGGCCCCGTCACCAGGATTATCCCGTAGGGCCTTTTGATGAGATCGGAAAATATTTTTAAGGCATCGTCGGAGAACCCTAGCTGCGTCAGTTTCAATATGCCGCCCGAGCGGTCCAGGATCCTGATGACGACGTTTTCGCCGTACATAGTGGGAAAGGTGGATATCCTGAGATCGATATCCTTGCCGGCCACGCTCATCTTGATGCGGCCGTCCTGCGGCAGCCTCTTCTCCGCGATATCCATGTTGGCCATGATCTTTATGCGCGAGATGACGGCGGCCTGCATGTCGGAAGGGATGCTGGTGACGACGTGCAATACTCCGTCGATGCGGTAACGGCAGCTCAATTTATCCCGCTGGGGCTCAAGGTGGACGTCCGAGGCGCTCATCTCCACTGCCCGTCCCATCAGGCTATTGACGGTATTGATCACCGGGGACATGCTCGCGGCTTCCTTGAGGGAAGCCACCTGCTCCGAAGATGCCTCGGAATCCGAAGACATCATCATAGTCTCGTCCATGGGGATCGCTTCCGAGCCGCCAATGACATCCTGCGGCGGTTTCACCGATGAACCCGGCGGCCTCTCCGCATCCTGAGCAATAGGCGCTTCCGAGGAGGATCCTATGGGCCCCTCCTCGTCCGCGGCGGCAGGGCTATCCATACCCTCAGTCTTACCCTCTTCCCTGCGGATATAGTATTTATCTATGGCGCCGCGTATCGCGCCCATGCATCCGAATACGGGCCGCACCCTGAGGCCGGAACGCGATTGCATCTCATCTATCGCAGTGACATCCAGAGGATTGGCCATGGCTACGGTCAGCGTGCCGAGTACAATAAAAAGTGGCATGGCCATATATTTCAAGGCGAGTTCTTCGGGGATGAGCTCGACGGCTTTTGATTCGATCTCGACCTCTTTCAGATCCACAAATGCGAGGCCGAGCTGTTCGGCCAGGACCTTGGCTATCTCTTCTTCGGTAACGAGCCCGCGGGAGACAAGCGTCTCGCCCAAAAAACGCTTCGTGAATTTTTGCTCTTCCAAAGCGTCATTGAGCTGGGCCTGTGTTATCAGCCCCCTGTCCACAAGTAATTCGCCTAACTTCTTCGGCCGCCGTTTTTCCGGCATCTCTCCCTCGTTATTGAACGGGCTTTATTTCCTCCCAGTACAAGTCCTCAAAAAGAGTCACCAGCGTCATCAGAGGTTTTTCCTCCGCCAGATATGCGAGCTCTTCGGAGACCCTGTCCTCCTCGCCCACTTCGCCCTTCTTTTTCAGCGGATAAACGTGCACCCTCACTTCAAGCGGATCCGTGCCCTTTATGACCTCTCTCTTTATCCTCCAAAGCATATTGTTCAGGGACATGGGCTCTTCGTCGATA
>CAZYBX010000268.1:0-623 GCA_964645565.1 uncultured Planctomycetia bacterium
CTTTCGGCAAAAACATCCAGATGAAAAGAGGCCCGCTGAGGCAATTTCTTTTGAAGGACCTTTATCAGCACTACCGCGTCATCCGCATGTCGGACAAGGCCATGAGGTTTATCAGGAAGCTATTCGAGATCTACCTTGCCAGACCCCAGCAGCTCCCTCCGTCTTCACAGAAAAAGCTTGAAGGCGAGGAGCCGCAGAGAGTGATATGCGACTATATAGCGGGCATGACCGACAGATACGCCCTGGACGAATATAAGAAATTTTTCGAGCCGTACGAAAGGGTCTAAAATTCATGAATCGGGATATGGAGCATCAAAGGGACTTATATAACAGAATCGTGGAAAATGAAAGCTTCAAAAAGGAGACGGCTGCCCTCGGAGAGGCATTCACCAACTCTATCTGGTGGGTCTCCGAAACAGGCGATAAGATATGTAAGACCGCGGCCGGCAGGTCCCGATGCGAGATATGCGCCCGCAGCCGGTCGAAGAGGTCCATCTGCCGGAAGCTGATAAGGGACGTGATTAAAAGGGTAAAAAAGTCTAAATCGGCCGTTGATTTCGATTGCGGGGGTGAAAATTTCGGCAGATGCCTCCCCATCATTCAAGGGGATAGGATATACGGCT
>CAZYBX010000268.1:633-1855 GCA_964645565.1 uncultured Planctomycetia bacterium
ATGCCATTCGAAAAAAAGTATACCGGAAAACACGCTTTTGCTTTTCAGCAATTTTCTTGATACGCTCATAAGGGAACTTCAAAAAGAGCTGGAGCTCGCCAAGCTCTACAGGACAATAAGGCCGCGGGCTATAGCCCTTTCCACAATACACACTATACACAGGATAATCAGCTCTACGCTCGACATCGACGAACTTCTGCCTAAATTGACCCGTTTGTGTCTGCAGATATTCCGCGCGGAAAAATGCTGCATAATGTTAAAAACTACGCCTAAAAAAATACTCGTGACAAGCGTCAGAGAAGGAAAAAAATCCGTGTCCGTCCGTGAAACGCGCTGCGCCAAACTCGCAAAAAGCGGGCATGTGCTATCACAGGGAAAAATAATACTCAGGAAAAAGAAGCTCTGCGCGCCGCTGGCGGACGAGGAAATCATAGGCGCGATCTGCGTCCTAAATAAAAATCACGGAGTGCCTTTTGACGAATTCGACCGCGAGATACTGATGACATTGGCCGAGCAGGCCGCGATCGCCGTCAAGAACGCCAAACTATACAAGCAGGAAGAGAATATCACCCTCGGAAGCATAAAAGCGATGGCAGCTATACTCGCCACCCGCACAACCGGGACTTACAGGGTAAGGGAATCGCTGGTGCGGCTGGTCCTTGGGATCGGAAGAGAGATGAACATGAGTTCCGAGGAATTAAAGAACCTGCACTACGCGGCTATATTGCATGACGCGGGGCAGATAGCCTTTCCGGACAAGCTCCTGGTGAAGACCGAAAAGCTGACAGGCGAAGAATACGACATCATAAGAAGCCACCCGCGAAAAAGCGTATCCATAATAAGACATCTCGACTTCCTGGAGCCGGTAAGGCCTATAATACTGCACCATCACGAGAATTATGACGGGAGCGGCTACCCGGACGGCTTGAAGGACGGGGAGATCCCTCTTGGGGCAAGGATCATGGCCGTCGCCACGGCTTTCAACGCCATGATAACGAAGCGTCCCTACAGGCGGAAGGTGGACACTAAAAAGGCGATATCGGAGATCGGGAAGAACTCCGGCACTCAGTTCGACCCCCGGGTCGTCAGGATATTTTTGAAAGTCGTGCGGAGCAGGGAGATCCTCTCCCTTATCAAAAGAGGCCTGTGACGATGAACATGGAACGATGCCTTAGATCTAAAATAAATCGAAAGATCGTCGACTTCTTTCTGGAAAATCCTT
>CAZYBX010000269.1:0-1855 GCA_964645565.1 uncultured Planctomycetia bacterium
TCGTCCCGGAGGCGATGCGGCTTTTGAACAAAAGATGCCGCGCCGTTCATTGCCGTTTTGACGAAAGAAACAGGATACTGTTTGACGAGAAGGAATTAATAGACGCGCTCGAAGCCGATGACACGCGTATAAATACGGAATTTTTGGAGAAGCAATTATTTTAAAGGAGGCATATATGAAGTGCCCTTATCTTATCGGCAAAAGGATCTACCTGAGGGCTCTGGACCCGGCGGATCTTAAAAAAGGATATCTGGACTGGATAAACGACCCCCGGATAAACAGATTTCTGATGGCCGGCACGTTTCCCACATCCGTAATCGAGTTAAAAGAGTATTATGAAAAGGTGAAGAGGTCCAGGTCCGACGCCATGTTCGCGATCTGCGTGAAGAAGAATAACAGATATATAGGGAATATCAAATTGGGAGATATAAGCTGGATCGACCGCCGGGCCAATTGCGGCCGCATGATAGGCGACAGGAAGTATTGGGGTAAGGGCTACGGCACGGAGGCGCTGCGGCTCGTCATAGATTACGCTTTCAACACACTGCATCTCAACCGCGTATATAACACGATCATCGAGGATAATGCGGGGGCCATCAGGAGCTGCGAGAAAGTAGGCATGAAGAAAGAAGGCCGTTTTCCACAATTCCGTTTTAGCGGCGGGGCATACAAAGACGTCCTTCAGTACGGAATAACGAAGAGCGCGTATGACAGGATCAAAAAGACAAAGAGAGGCGAGGGCAGGTAGGAAAGATGTGCGGGATAGCAGGTTTTTTATCTTTTGACAAGGGGCCGTCAGGCTTTGATATCGAAGAAGCTGTCCGAAGGCTGGCGCACCGCGGACCGGACGGGAAAGGTTTCTATAAAGATGAGCGGATAGCGATGGGGCACAGCCGGCTCAGTATCATCGACCTTGAAACCGGCGGACAGCCTATCTTTAACGAAAACCGGGACATCGTGCTGGCCGTTAACGGCGAGATATATAATCACCTCGAGCTTAGAGACGGACTCATTGCGAAAGGCCATCGTTTTGCGTCGAGATCGGATTCCGAAGTGATCGTCCACGCGTACGAGGAATTCGGTATAGAAGAGACGCTTTCCCGGATGAACGGCATGTTCGCGTTCGCCCTATGGGATAAGAACAAAAGGCGGCTTATAGTCGCCCGCGACAGGCTGGGGATAAAACCCGTCTATTACGCTTTTAAGGATAATTTTACGGCGTTCGCCTCCGAGATAAAAAGCCTTTTCGTGAATGATATTGTAAGCAGGAAGCTCCGCAGCGGCAGCCTATTTGAATATTTCACGAATCAGGGCATATTCGGCGGCAGGACGATCTTCGATGACGTGGAGGAACTGCCGCCGGCCCATTTTATGGTCGTGGATGACCGGCGAAACATAAAGATAAAGCGCTATTGGGATATTGTGTCTATCCACGGAAGTTCGGACCGCGTCGACGACGAGCGAGCGGTCCTGGGCCGCATGGATGAGGAGCTTAAGAGGTCGGTCGACTATCGTTTGATGAGCGACGTCCCTGTCGGTGTGCTTCTCAGCGGCGGGATAGATTCGTCGCTTATCGCCGATTATGTGGCAATAAGCAGGCACGAGAACGCCGGGAGGGCGAAATTTTTCAACGCCGCGAATATCAATCCGGAGATCGACGAATCCGGATACGCGCGCCTACAGGCGGATTTCATCAAAAAGAACAGAGGCCGCGATATAGATTTTGAGTCGTTTACGCTTGAGAATAACGTCTTTTTGAGATATTTCCCTTTATTGACTTACATATACGACGAGCCGCTGCAGTTCCAGTCCTCGGGGTATATATACGATATGTGCTCCAGGTCGAAGCGGGAGG
>CAZYBX010000270.1:0-1836 GCA_964645565.1 uncultured Planctomycetia bacterium
AATGTCTCAGGCCTCACGTTCCTGCTTATTCCGAACAGCCAGGGCGTATACACGAAAGTCGCGATCGGCATTAAGGCTAACGCGCCGGACGACCAGAGATGGGAATTCGTGGAACTGAGTGACGCGGTGTACGGCTCCAAGGAAAGCGCTCTCATAAATAAAGCCATAGAATGCGCGAATGCCTACAAGGCGGGGCATACGGTGCCGGCAGACAGGACGAGAGGCGTCTATGAACCGGCCGTCGATCTGAACAACAGAGATTATTTCGAGGAGGTCGCGGAGAATGACCTCACGCTGAGCTACATGCTCGCGAGGGCGCAGATATTCGCCGGAGATTCGGCGAAACTCACGATAGGCGGCAACCTTTATATAGTAGAGCACCCTTCGCTGGGCGCGGTCGCCTCGGGGAACACTATAGCCAAGCCTTTATACACGACTCTTAACATAAATACGATTGCCCGTCAGGCCGCGTATTCATATTTCTTAAACAACCCGAACCTGAACAATCCTCAGGCAGTGGGCGCCCTTAAGCAATATATCATGACGGACCATCCCGAGGTATGGGACGAGACAGCAGGGACAGACACCGATCGCACGGCCCAGGGCATGGCGGCCCTCTTTGAAGGCCTCTTTATAGGAAACGGGCTTACGAATTCCGATAATCCGTATACCTTCACACTGGCCTCCTCCGGCGTCGTCTCGAAAGTCTCCGCTAAGGACTTAAAGACGCTCCGGGACTGCGGTTATGTTCCTCAATGGATGTATCGGGCGGCGTACGATATCGGCTACGACGGGACAGAGACAGGTGCCCTCACGAAGGATTTCCAGGCGCGCCTCATAAGCAGGCAGGGCGGCATACTGGATGACGAATATGACATCGGCTCGCGGTACATCGAGAACGTGGAATTTTTAGTAGCACTGGAATATATCATAGGAAGCGCGAAGGTAGAAGGCAAGAAGGGCATAGAGGTCATTGGATACGTCCTCGACAATCTCTACATCACAGGCACGGATACTTCGAGCATCAGCGAAGCCCTTACGGCCGTAAAGGCTGCTTACGAGGCGGGCGATACCACCGCCATTAACGCCGGCTCGGCGGTCGTCGCGGCGGAAGAAGCGAAATTAGACTCATTCCTGAAATATGTCCTGAATATTGTCGTGAACGCGGCCCGGGAGAGCATGCCCGCCACGCCGCTGGACGGGGAAACAGACACATTCTCCATATTATATCCGGATACCGTGACGGTTGAGTCCGAGATAACGAGCATAGAGCAGATAACCGGGGAGAGCCTTGAAGAGTCAGAGGAAAAGGCGCGCGTGGGTGTCTATAATTCCTATAGGAACGTGATGAACGGTCTGGTCTCAGAAGACACGAAGGCAGAGACCGAGGCCATCATGAACGCGATAGATGAGAATATCTTGAATCCTTCCGGCCTCTATGATGCCGTAAAAGCGCATCTGAGCGGCGAGGAAGCGGGTTCGGCGCTCGCCATGGCTATCCAGGAATACCTCGACGGCGAAAACCCCGATACAGCCGCCGTCAGAAAACTTCTTGAGGACCTGGTCCAGGATAATATCGCTATATATATAGAGCTCCGTTACGTATGGGATATAGTATTGAACCAGACGCTCAAGCAGAGCGACCCGATGAGCGCTGATTACGCGAGCGAGGTGGAAAAGGTAAGCGGCACATTTAATTCAATAGTCGGCGCGGCAAGCTTCCGGACGGCCGCGAACCAGAAGGTCCTCCAGGATATGGGGGTGTCGAATTCAGGTCTCGCGAACGGGAGCGCGGACCTGGCGGACATGAAAGGCTTCCTTATAAATGAGATAGGC
>CAZYBX010000271.1:0-1806 GCA_964645565.1 uncultured Planctomycetia bacterium
CAGTGAGTTGAGCGCGTCCAGTACCTGGTCCGCATCCATGAACTCAAGAAACCCGTTAAAGGCGTCCGATATGGAGCCATAAAGGTTGTCGGAGTATTCTCTGCTGCACATCAAGAGGAGGCTCGGATACACCCTGTCAGGGCCGAATAATTCAAGTATCAGCCTGGTCTTCCCGACTCCCTCGCCGCCTTTTATCAATATTAACTTTTTCTCTCCCTTTTCCGCGGCCTCATAAGCATCCTGGATATACTTCAATTCCTGCTCTCTGTCTATATAACGTCTGCAGGGCAGCGCGTTCGCCACAAGATCCCTGTCTTTGACTTCGGCTACGATATCCCGCACGGTAGCGATGCGGTTTTTGCCGGTCCTTTTCGCTGAATAAAGGACCTGATCCGCCCTGTCCAGCAGGGAGGTCGCGTTATCGGCGTCGTCCGGATAGACGGCTACGCCCATACTCACAGTAGTGTTCAAAAATTTTCTTCCGCGCAGCAGCTCTATCTGTATATCCTCCACCGACTTTAATATATTGCCCGCCACGTCCAGGGAACCGTCCAGGTCTTTGTCGTAAAGGACCACCGTGAATTCATCGCCCGCGTACCTTACCACGGTGCCTTTGTCCCCGATCTGCTGCTTAAGGATCTCCGCGATCTTAATAAGCACCCTGTCGCCGGCGACGTGGCCGCATGTATCGTTGATGTCCTTGAGATCGTCGCAATCCATCATAAAGATAGACATCTTCTTATGTTCGCTCTTGGCCCTTGATATATCCCTGAGGATGATCTTGTTGAGATACCGCCTGTTATAGAGCCCGGTGAGATCGTCTATGAACGCCAGATCCGTCTTGCCGTCGGCGCTTTTCTTGTCGGCTTTGTCCTGAGCCATATATATCCTTCACGCGTCGGGCCGCGTCAATCGACCCGCCTCCTGATTGCACGGATCTCCTTCTCTAATATCAGCTTCGTTTTTTTCAAGACTGCCTTACCGTCCGCGATCACTACGAACGCTATGGCGTGAGAATTGGAATGAGTCAGGCTTAAGGACACGTTCAGGCGGGAGCCGCCTTTGAACTTTTTTCCGTCAAAGCGCAGCCTTGGTCTATCGTCGCTTCCTTTTCGGACTTCTACATCCGTGTAAAAAAGCCTTGCGGTATCGTTCAGGGCCTTGATGGCGGCTTCCTTTGCCGCAAATCTCACGGCAAACCTCGGGTATGGGTCGCGGAATGAGGTGCAGTATCTGATCTCCTCCGGAGTAAAAATCCTTTTATAGAACCTTTCGTTCTTCCCGAAAGGCAGTCGACGGAATCTCGCGATCTCCTCACAATCCACGCCAACCTGCAGCATATTATCCCCTTAAAAAAGAAGGTCTGAACAAGCAGATCTGTAAGCCGAGTTCTGTAAGTGAGCGCTGCTCACCGGCGATCATTTCTCTTGCCCCACCATTGCTGATGAGGTCCAGCGACCTTACCCGTCCCGACACCGGCGACTCCTCTGATTTATTGGCGAGTCGGATCCGGTAGAAGCGAGCAACTTCTGATTCGGGACCTATTTGGTCTTGCTCCGCGTAGAGATTGCCCGTTTCACCTCCTCACACCATATAAGCCGTGAGGAACTCGTCTCTGGTGCTCTCCCGCTACAAATATTAGCGGGTCCGCCAACGTATTGTGGCGGAGATCCTCTCTTTTCAGAGGGCGGGTGTTACCCGCTACGCCGCTCTGCGGAGCTCGGACTTTCCTCCCGTCCCTAAAAGGGGCGGGCGATTACCCGATCTGCTTGTTTAAACCCGAAAGGTTTATTGCTTTATTTGCAA
>CAZYBX010000272.1:0-1798 GCA_964645565.1 uncultured Planctomycetia bacterium
ATCCAATTCGTAGGGCTGCCACCCTCTCTGCTTCATGAAGCGCACGGAATCTTTGGTATCATGCCCCTGGAACACTATATTGTAACTGCCGCCGGCGTCCTGCGTTATCCAGCCTCTCAACGTGTATTTTATCTTTTGTTCGGCATTAAGCGCCGAGTCAGGACCGGTGATTTCAAAGATCGCGTTGCGGCCCGGCACATGGCCTATCATAAACGGCTGCGGCCTGAGCCGCTCTTCCGGGGACAGCTTGGCGAAATGCGCGTTGATCTTTGCCACTATCTCCTGAGGCGTCATGAAGTCCCAAGAGTCCTCATCCACGTCTCCCTCAAGCGCGACATTGTCAAAGCGGCCGTGTTCCGATGTTACCACGCCGTTTTCGTCCAGGCCCAGGACGTCCCTGGCCCTCTTGGCGGGATCAGAGGAACCCATAAGGTCAAACAGCTGCTCAAGCACGCCTTCCCGGCCGTCGATCGAAGAGATGTCCGTGAAAGAAGAATCGCGCCTGATCAGATTGGTTATCAGCTCAATGTCCGGGGCCTGCCCGTGAAGCACATAATAGAACTTATGGAGTATCTTCGCCTCCTCTATTCTGGCCTCGATCTCGGCCTGGTCGCCGTTATCCACGATATATACATCGCCTGTCCTCGAATAGCTGAAGTCGCGGCCCGCGACAAGCGGGTTCGCCGCGTCAAATCCCGCCTGACTCACGATATTAATACGGAGGCCGTTCTTGAATTCAATAGCCTCTAAATATTTTATGAATTCTTGTTTAAGATTATAGAAATAAGGCTGTTCGCCGGCGGTCACGAGCGAAAGCAGCCTGGCAAGGTTCGGATCGTTTTTCAGCTCCGCCCTTAACTCGGCAATGGCCGCAATAGAGGCAAGCTCCATCGTTCTCTCCTCTGCCGGCATCTGTGACAGCCTGTAGTATGTCAATTCGAACCATCTGCCGGTTCCGGCCGCGGTTATGATGTGATTAAATGTAAGTATATTGGCCGCCCAGCTCGCGATAGTCCTTTCCAAAAGCTCGTCGAACGCCTCTCCCTTGTCCGTTTCCCTTAATATCGACGTATCGAACGGTATGCCGCGCAAGTACCTGCCTTCGATCACTCCTCCGACCGCGTCTCCCTCGCGCTTATGCGAGAATGAACCCGCGTCAACCACCTCATGCCGCTCCATGAGGTGGTAAAAGATGCCGTAACGCATCTCGCTCAGCCTGGTCTGGGCTTCCTCCCGCGTATATCTGGAAAGATTAAAGCACAGGACTCCGCGCTCGTTGAAGTAAAGGCCGTGGCCGGGCTCGGGAGAGGCCGGGTCGTTGTACACGAAGGAGACCATATTCGTCATGAGCCCGGACGCGCCGTGCTCATCGAGACTGGGTTCCACCTGGGAGTCGAGTATGATATCGACATTCACGCTTAATTCCATTATCCACGTTATGTCGTCGTAAAATTCCTCTCTGAGCCGGGCCACATCCACGCTTTGAGCCGTAAATTCCGCGTCATACTTCTCATACAACGCCGAGATGAGCGTACCCCTCCCGTCCTGCTGGAGCCATGCCGTGCTTTCATGGCTGTTTAAGAACGAGTTTACTTCCGATTCGAAGGCGTTATAATCCGTGAAGACGGCTCCGAATTCGGACGACGAGGTATCGAGGTATTTTCCGAATTTTTCCGCCACGGCGCTGCGATATTCCTGCGCCAGCGACTCTTCGTGTGTTATTACGATGAAAGGCTCCTCCGTGATTTCCGAAAGCCTGATGATGAGTTTCCCGTCCTTTGCCTCTATCGGGATGCCG
>CAZYBX010000273.1:0-1791 GCA_964645565.1 uncultured Planctomycetia bacterium
AAACCTGGTTATAGAAGGCGAGGTTTATGAGGATATGATCCAGACCGATGCCGCCATTAACAGGGGAAATTCCGGGGGGCCGCTTATAAATGCCAAAGGGGAGGTAATCGGCATAACCACGGCGATTTACGCGCCTACGGGGGTATTTGCGGGAGTCGGATTCGCTATACCTATTAACAAGGTAAAACCGGCTATAAGGGAAGTATTGGCGCGGTAAGGAAGGGATATGAATATGTGGCAGTCGGTTTTATTAATAATAATTCTTGTGATTATCGTTCTTTTTGGCTTTCAGAATATGCACCAGACCAGGGTGAACTTCCCCTTTGCGGGAACATTTGAAATACGGACGGTATTTCTTTTGCTTTTGTGTTTCTTTCTGGGGTATGTCACGGCCTCATTCGTCTGGCTTGCCAGACAGTTAGGGAATAAAGAGAAGAAATGATAAACGGCCATATTTATCCGAAAGCTCGGGATTATAAGGACGTATTCCTCAGGGCGCTTATCTGCGATCTCGCGCTCGCGGTTCTGAAGTTCTGTATAGGTTTATTCGGGTACACCAAACTTATCTTGATGGACGGTATCTTTTCCTTTGCCTGCGCGCTGGTGCTTTTGTTTATGTGGCTGGCAGACAGCCTGGAGAGAAGAGAATACGATGAAAGGTATCCTTACGGGTACGGCAAGATCCTTTTCCTTGTATCTTCTATAGCCGGGTTAGTGGTTTTGATCGCGGCGATATCTATGTTTTACTATGCCGTAAACCTTATGACGTGGCTTGAAATCCACCGTTCCCACTCAGGCGCTATGATGGCGGCGGTGATATCGATAGCGGCCAACGAATGCCTCTACCGGTATATGATGGATGAAGGCAGGAGGCACTCAAACAGCGTTATTTCATGGAATGCGGTTAACAACCGGATCAACGTCCTGATTTCATCTTTAGTCCTTGTTTTTGTTGTCCTGGCGAGTATCGGCTTCTCATTTACGGAAAGGATGGGAGTTGTAATAATATCATTGATTATGTTTTTGGCGAGCCTCAGGATGCTTTTCAGGTCATTTTCCGGGATTATGGACAGGATTCCCGCGCGGGAGGTCTTAGACAGAATAAGCGCTTATGCGCGCAAGGTAAAAGGCGTGAAAGACATCCCCAGGGTGAAGGCCAGATATATCGGCACGTTTCTTCACATAGACCTTCACATATCGGTGAATGAGAGCCTCAGCCTGGGGGAGGCCCATAGGATCGCCCATGACGTCGAAAAGAGATTGATAGATAAAATCCCTTTTACCAAGGAAGCCAATGCTATTATTGTTTAGGCCGGACACAAAAGACAATAAAAAAAAGCGATATGGCAGATGGTTATTGATCGCTTTGGCCGCGTTTTTTTTAAATATCTCAGCGCCTGTATGCGCGGCGGGATATGAGGACATGCCGCCTCTCGAGTTATACCAAAGAATGGCAGATAACGCGGATAACGGGTACCTCATTCTGGATATAAGGGACGCGGCTGATTATGAAAAGGGGCATATACCCGAAGCCGTTAATATACCGTTGAAAGAACTGGGGTACAGGTTGTATACGCTGGACCGGACAAAAGACATAATTGTGTATTGTGATGTGGGGCTTCAGAGCAAGATCGCCTGCCAGGTCCTGACGAACGCGGGCTTCAAGGACGTCTATAATCTGACCGGGGGGCTGAAGGCGTGGGATTATGCCCTTGAGACGGATTATGGCGGGGTCGGTATATGAGCAGGGCGGTGATAGGAAGCTTAGAGATGAGAAATTGGGGATGGGTC
>CAZYBX010000274.1:0-1766 GCA_964645565.1 uncultured Planctomycetia bacterium
TGCTCAGACAGCCTTCTTCCATCACTTCGGACCCTTGCAGTTCTAATACTAAAGGATTGATGAGTCTTACGATATTCCTGTCCCCTATATCCACGACCGCCAATCTTTTGTTTATGCCGACCTGCGGAGCCGCCAGGCCTACGCCGCTATTGCCGTACATCGCCTCGACCATTCCGCCAAGCAGCTTCCTCTCATCATCCCCCACCATAGCCACGGCGGCGCATTTTTTCTTCAATAGCATATCCGGATATTTCACGATCTCGAACATCTATACCGCCTTATTGCCTTTAATTACATGCACTATCTTTACCTTGTGCCCATCAGCCTCCTCCTCGCTCATTAAAGCGTAGGAGATCACTATTGCCACGTCGCCCACTTCGCCTAATCTCGCCGCCGGGCCGTATAAAGACACTATCCCAGAGCCTTTTTTTTCGGCTATGCAATATGTCTCGAACCTCTCGCCGTTGTTCAGATTGACGACCTGGACCTTCTCGTTGGGCAGGATGCCCGCCGCTTCAAGCAGTTTACCGTCGATGCCGATGCTCCCCTGGTAGTATAGGTCCTTATTTGTAATGACGATTTTGTGAATTTTGCTCTTGCATATGTTTAACAGCATCTTTCCCTCAGCTTTAAGTTTAATCGAGCCCCGGTATCGGTGTAAAAAATATGTAATAGGCGAGCGAGCCTGCTATAAGCACGGACGTGGAAATTCTGCACAATCTGCCGCCAAGGTCTCTGGCCTCGAGACTTTTTTTAGATATAAGCAGAACGCCCACCGCCAGCATTATATGCGGGATAAAAAAACACCCGCAGTAATACAGCCATTTATTTTTCATATAAGAAAATTATTGCTGTTTTGTGCTTTTAGGCTCATCGCCCATAGCGGTCAGATTATTGCCGTCGAAATAAAGATACTTGGTTTTATCGAGGTATCCCGAATCCAGCGGGACCGGAGTGTATCTCCTGGCCTTATAGACCCATTCCTCGCCCTGTATGGCGCTTACATCTTTCGCGGGAAGTACGTTGACTATGTCCGGATCGCCCCACTTGGACCTTACCTCATCCTTGCTCATCCCCAGCCTGGTATTCTCCCGCCCCAGGGGGTTGCGCATGACTTCCTCGGACGTCTCGAACGGATCTATCTCGGCGCACCCGCTTAGACAGGCGGCAGCCGCCAATATAGATATCAGAGTTAAACTTCTCTTTAATGCCTGGTTCACCGCGCCTCCCTATTTTTGGCCGCTCTCCATCTTTTTGGTTTGACTGTAAATAAGGTCGCAAAGAAACTTTAAAAACGTGTTTTTATTATCCTCCTCGATCTCGGCAAACTCCACGCCGACCTCTTTCGGAGAACTATCCTCGGTAGACACCCTTTTTGTCCATACTACCTTGCCTTTTATGTGGACCGGGTTATTCGCGTTCGGAACGTCAAGGTTGATCTCGAGTCCGTCGCCTTCTTTGATCTCGATATCAGTGGTAAACCTTAGCCCCTCGCACGATATGTCGTGTGTCGTACCTTCCTGTCTCTGGGATTCGCCCGCAACGATATACTTGAGCCCCACCGGCACCCCGAGACGTATAAATTTTCTTCTTTCCTCGACCTTTTTCATCGCAAACCCCCTATTATCGGCGGCATTCTGTGATATAATATTAAGCTAAGTATAACATATCAAATAAGATGCAGTCAAGTTTTTATATCTCAGCCGGAATTTTTTCTCCTGACTGCTCCGCAGGCTCCTTTGGAAGGGGAGTAAGATTGTTGTTAA
>CAZYBX010000275.1:0-1739 GCA_964645565.1 uncultured Planctomycetia bacterium
CTAAAACAGTCAAATAGTTACGCATTTTTGAGCCAAAAATGACCGGACAAAACGGACATATTTCTCTGCTATTTTCGGGCTTTAGTAGACCTCGTAATGGCCTATCTATAACTGACCTATCTTGATGCAGAAAAATCTTGCTATTTTGCAGCTATTAAGTATATAATAGCAGTGATTTTTAAGATAGGACTGTGGGGTGATGTAACGCGCACCTCACCATGGTTCGACGCGCGAAAACCTCTCTGTTGTAAAATATGGAGAGGTTTTCGCTTGCTCACCATGGTCCCGAGCAAGCGACGAACGAAGTGAGGAGCGCGTCGAGGGGCCACCCTTCTTCACTGCAGTATCAGTTTGCCAAACGCCGGGTAGTAACCTGCTTCGGCCTGGCATTGGTCATTTCCCGGATCATTCAGACGGCCCCGGCAATTAAAAATGTTGACAATCACAAATAAAATGTGTTATTATTTTAAAAAAGGTGATACTAAGGTACATATATGGGAATATCCCGTTTTGGAATTTCATTAGATAAAACGCTGTTGGACAAATTCGATCGTCTTATCAGAACAAAGAAGTATAATAACCGCTCCGAAGCTTTCAGGGATTTGATTCGGGGGGCACTGGTGAAAGAAGAGTGGCAGGAGGGCAAAGAGATTGCCGGTGCGATTACACTTATATATGACCATCATAAAAGGGAACTGGTAAACAAGCTTATGGACATACAGCACGATTTCCAAAAAGTGATAATCTCTACCCAGCACATACATTTGGACCACGACAACTGTTTAGAGATAATCGCGGTAAAAGGCACGCCCGGCGAAGCCAAGAAGCTGACGGATATTTTGAAATCGGTAAAAGGCGTAAAACACGGAACGTTAAGCATGTCAAGCACCGGAAAATATATTTAGGAGCCGGTATTATTTTTTTATTGATGGTAGCACGACATTTATAATAGTAGCACGAAAGGAGGATGAAAGTGGCACGGTATATCTCTATACTAGTTGTATTTTTTATTGCATGCGCCATATGTGTGCAAAATGGCGCATGGGCAAGTGAAGAGGAGCTTATGGCCGAGATCAAGGCCCTCAAGGAAAAGCTTGCAGATATGGATCAGCTTAAAGCGCGCGTTGGCCAATTGGAGAAACAGGTGGCGGAGCAGAAAGACGCTCTTATAAAGCAGGAAGGCACCGTAACCGAGGTAAAAAAATCGCTTATAGAATATAAGCCGGGAGAGGGCCTGAAGCTTGAACCGTACGGGCTTAATATACAAGCAAGCGCTACATGTGTATTGCAGGGGACGCCGAATGCCAATAATGCGGGAGGCATTGAGAAATCCCGCTTTGATGCCTCATGGTCAAGTGATATCTTCATAGAAAAAGAATTTGAAGACCGGGGGTTGGCATTAATACATCTTGAGCCGGGGGAAGGCGATACGGTGGAAAGTGAATTATCCCTATTTAGCAACGTCAACAGGGACTCTAATGATACCGGCGGCAATGTTCCCATAACAGAACTGTGGTATGAACATTATCTATTTGATAAACAGATAGCGCTGACATTCGGCAAGCTTGACCCGGCCAACTATCTGGATCAGAATGAATACGCGTTTGATGAGACGACACAATTCTTAGGCCGCATATTTAGAAACTCACCTGTCGTGGAGTGGCCGGACGACAATACATTGGGCGTCCGGTTCATTGTAGCGCCGGAGGCCATACCTTACCTTTTGGTGGAGGCCGCTT
>CAZYBX010000276.1:0-1738 GCA_964645565.1 uncultured Planctomycetia bacterium
GGTTCCTCAATTATTCGTCGGCTACAGTAATCAGGTGTTTAATCTGCTCATAGGTGGTAGTTCCTATACCGGTTACCTTAAGTAGTTCATTAGTATTGAGGAACGGCCCGTTATGCTGGCGATAGTCAACGATTTATATGGAGAAAAAATTGCTTTTGGATTCTTTCATGATTTTTCAGGATTTTTGGTGTTTGCCTTCGCCTTCGTGGGATTGTGGATGGTGGGAAGAATACTGGAGCCGCGGGGAGCAGGTGCTGAAGAAGATTAACAGAAAAGAGTCACCACGTCACCACATCACCCGTTCAATACCGACTCCGAACTCCGGCCAGATTTACCTTGACAAGTGCAGCATATTGGGATATACTTGTTTCTGTAAATAATCATATTTGATTACTTAGGGAAACATATATAAGTGGGATGAGATACGCAGAATTTAAAAACACATTCCGTGATTTGCCTTTTATCGTAGCGCGGGATATTCTGCCCCGGGGAAAAGATAGACAGGCCTTACGCAATCAACTGAACCGCTGGCAAAAGAGGGGCTTGATTATCAGACTAAAGCGCGGCATTTATATGTTGAACGAGAACGATCGCAAGATTAATCCCGGCCGCTATGCTATCGCTAATCAGCTTAATTCTCCATCATATATCAGCCTGGAAAGCGCGCTTAACTATTACTCCCTCATTCCGGAGAAGGTTACAAGCGTAACTTCGGTTACCTCCAAAAAAACCCTGCGTATCCAAAATAAAGCGGGAGATTTTATCTATCAGCATATCAAGCCGGATGCTTTTAGGGGGTTTAAGGTCCTTAAAGACGAATCCGGGCTGACATTCTTCATTGCCGAACCGGAAAAGGCAGTGGTTGACTTCTTGTATCTTAACCTCAAGAGGATTCCAGCCGGCGCTAAAGACATCTTTGAAGTATCCTTTCGCCTCCAGAATTTGGAGATTTTAGCGCCGCGCCGCATCAAAGAGTTAGCCAGCCTGTTCAATAACCGAAAATTACTGCAGGTAACAGGAAATTTGCTTGAATTTATCAAAAGAGAGCTGAAAAGATGATAGAGGTCTTAAAACAACAATTTAATGTTGCTATGCCGGTTGAGGAAAAGCTAAACCGGGCCCGGGAACTACTGCAGATTTTATGCCTGAAGATTATGTATGATAAGGGTTATCTTAATAGGCTGGCATTTGTCGGAGGAACTGCCTTGAGGATTATATTTGATATGCGGCGCTTTTCCGAAGATTTGGATTTCTCGCTTATTCAAAAAAGAGGATATGATTTTTCCGTTGTTAATTCCGAGCTCATTCGCGGGTTCGGGCTTTACGGATTGAAGATGGAGAGCAAGCCCAAACGGGAGAAAAACGTTCATAGTACGTTCCTGAAATTCCGCGGACTGCTGAAAGAACTGAACCTTTCTTCTTTAAGCAACCAGGTGCTTTCAATCAAGGTTGAGGTTGACAGCAACCCCCCTTCGGGAGGAAACGTCTTAACTACATTCGTGAATAAAATTTATCCCATTACCGTTACGCACTATGATTTACCGTCTATGTTTGCGACTAAATTGCACGCCTGTTTCTACCGAAAGTTTACCAAAGGCAGGGATTTCTATGACTTTGTCTGGTATATCGGCAAAAGGATTAAGCCTAATTTTACGTTACTAAACAATGCAATTGAGCAAACGCAGGGAAAAAATCCGGGAATAGATGAGGAAAACTTTAAAACTTTTCTATTGGAAAA
>CAZYBX010000277.1:0-1736 GCA_964645565.1 uncultured Planctomycetia bacterium
TCTATCATATGCCGCATAAGGTTCATCCCGCCTTACGTCTATATCGTATCCGGATGCCCGCGCGGTAGGCCCCAGAACGCTATAATCCACCGCGTCTTCATGTTTCAGGACCCCTACGCCCTTCAGGCGCGCGGCCAAAACCGGGTCGTCGAGCACGGCCCCTTTAAACATCTCCAGTGCCGGAAGAAGCTCATCGTTCAACACCTTTTTGAAATAAGGTATATCGGCAGGGTCTATATCCCTTCTCACGCCCCCGGGCTTCATCATGGCGTAATTATTTCTATTTCCGGATATCGCCTCCAGGACATCAAGCAGCGGCTCCCTGTAGCGCCACGCCCACATAAAAACCGTGTTATAACCCAGAAAATGCCCGGCAAGGCCGAGCCAGAGCATATGAGAATGCAGCCGTTCAAGCTCGCCGGTTATGGTGCGGATGTAAAGCGCGCGCTCCGGGACATCTATATCGTCTATGTCTTCCACCGCGTTCACAAAAGCTATGGGATGGCTCGTAGAGCATATGCCGCATATCCTCTCGATAAGATAGGCGGACTGGTCAAAGCTTTTCGACTCGGAAAGCTTCTCGATGCCGCGGTGGTTCCATCCGATCCTCACGTCTATATCGACCACGCGCTCGCCGTCCACTATGAGCTTGTAAAATTCAGGCTCTTCCTGCAGCGGGTGATACGGGCCTATTGGTATGGTTACCTTGTGGCTCATGAGCGGATCTCCTCCTGCGGCTTCAACTTACATTCCTTGCGCAGCGGATACTTGTCCTTCGGCCAGTCGTCCGGTAAAAGGAGCGGCCTCAGGTCGGGATTATCTTTGAAATCGACTCCGAAGAGCTCGTGTATCTCTCTTTCTATCCATCCGAACGCGTTCGCGACGGCAGGCACCAGTGAATCTATCACGCAGTCGTCTTTGGGCGCGAATGTCCTCAAGGTCACGATCAGCCCCAGCCCGTCTATATCAAAGTGGTACATGACCTCTATATCCCCGGGATGATCGACGCCGCTCGCTGTATTGAACCTGGCCTCAAGGTCCTTAAACATATAGCTTGCGCATTCGACGATATCCTTTCTGTCTACGTCTATATATATCCTTTTTGAAGACTTTTCGTCAAAGCGCTTTATTTTATTACCGAAACGCTTTTTTATATCGCCTACTATCTTATTTCTATCCATTGCGGTCACTTGCCTTTCGCCTTTATCAGCTTTACTATCCCGTCTATGATCGCTTCGGGTTTCGGAGGGCAGCCCGGGATATAAGCGTCGACCGGTATCACCTTATCCAGCGGCTCTTCTTCTTCCACCATATAGGTATTGCTGAATATTCCTCTTCCCGCGGTGCAGGTCCCGACCGCGACTACGAAACCCGGTTTCGGCATCTGGTCGTATAATTTCTTGACTATAGGCTTGCATTGTCTATTCATTATGCCCGTGACCAAAAGCACGTCGGCATGCCTGATGGAGCCGGCGAGCATTATGCCGAAGCGCTCCACGTCATGCCTGGGCGTCAGAAGATCGAGTATCTCTATGTCGCAGTTATTGCAGCTCGCCGTCGACAGATGGAACACCCAAAGTGACTTTGTCAAAGCTTTTATCTTTAATGACATTGCTATGCCCTTGTGTTAGCCTCTTAGGGACGTGCCACTTGGGGACGATAATAATTTTGTTCATCCCCAAGTGGCACGTCCCTGGCCTAGAAACCGAAAAGCGCCAGTACGACGCCCGCCACTG
>CAZYBX010000278.1:0-1714 GCA_964645565.1 uncultured Planctomycetia bacterium
CCAGTTCTTTAAGCACGAGGTCCGGCGTATTTCCGGCTATAATGTCCGCAAGAGGCTCAATGGCTAATCTATTGCCCGCTAACATAAGCGCCTGCACTCCGGCATGTCTCTCAGGCGTAGATCTTGAAGCGTCGATCAGGGGCAGGATCTGATTCACTATAAAATACTCTTTATCCAGAAGCTCCATATATTCGGTAATATGTGCCGGATCAGTCTTCATAGCTTGCCTGAGAACCGCCTTCCGCCCTCTTATAGTATTTTGAATGGCTCCCAGGAGTTCACGCGCCGTTATCCTTACCGTGGGCTCATCGGCCTCAAGCAGGCTTACAAGCCTTATGACTATAGCCTGATCATAATAGGCATCAGGGATGAGCTCCGGTCCCATATCGTATAGCGAAACAGCTATCGCCTTAAGGACGCGCGGGTCTGATTCGCTCGTAAGGTAAGCATACAGTATCCCGGCGCCCAGAGAACCGAGCTGAGCCAGCATGCCGCACGCTATTATCCTCGAATCCGCGTCCAGTCCGGCCAGCATATTCACGGCCGTGTAGGCCGTTATACTACCAAGCAAATGCCGGGCCTCGCCGGTTACCGCGGCTTTCGCGGCTTCGGGCGTATCCGATTCATAGTATCGATTTCTTAAGACATGGAATACTATCATTGGCTTTCCCGGATGAGGGACAGCTATGATATCCGTACTGCGATCCTTGGATTCGAAATAGATCATATCCCCCACCCATGCGGGGTCGGATAATTTCAGGCTTTCATTCTCGCCTACTCTGACCTCTGAAGGCGGATTATTGAAAAGTCTGTTCAGAGCGGCGTCTCTGGAGGCCTCGTCATCGAATTCCAGGACGCTGTAATCATGCATGATGACGGAGTCTGACGATACTTCATACTCGTCGTGGCCCCATCTATTGGCCAGGCTGTAGGCCGCCTCAAATCTGTCCTGAGCGGCTGCTATGCCTGTCTTAAGGTTTGTTAGGGTCTTTAGACCGATGCCTGACAGGAAAATCTTATAGTCATTCTTTAACCTCTCGGAGGCCGCGTCTTGGAGGATGCCGATATCGGAGGCCTGATAGAGGCTCCACAGGTTATAACCAAGTTCCGTCGTGCAATATTGGACGAGCGCCACCACGAGGCTTGCCTCCCCAACGCTCAGCTTGCCGAGGCGCTCTTTAGCGGCGCTGCGCAGGACAAGCAGTTCTATATCTTTTACGGCCTCGGCCTCATCAGCCGCATTCAGCATGAACCATGAAGCTACGAGTTCGGTAAGGTCGGCGGCGAGGTTATTGTAAATGCCGCTGTCCGCGCGATACGGCGCGGAATTGAACCTCGGTATCGTGAAACAGCCGTTATGCTGTATCCCCGACCTGAAGTTCTCGGGATCGAGCGTGTTCGGGTCATCGCCCAGGCTGTCCAGGAAGATCATCCGCCCCATCTCGCGCAGCGTCCCGCAGATACTACCCGGACGGAACCGCGCGTTCCAGTCCATGCCCAGGTTTATTGCCAATATCCTGGTGCGGCCGTTTTCATCGAAGTGCTCATCCGTCAGGTGGTACAGCGACCTTGTGACGGACGAATCCTCATATATGGCGGCCGATAATACGTCTCTATCGATGCCGCGGTTGAAAGAGAACGCTATCTTGTCTATTTTCTCCCGTATGCCCATCCCGTTAAGTATGCCGTTCACCCTCGCGAATATCTCGGGAGC
>CAZYBX010000279.1:0-1692 GCA_964645565.1 uncultured Planctomycetia bacterium
CAAGTAGTAATATTACTTTTATGTCAAGCGTGAATTATTAGTTATGTAATACACGCTGGGGTCATAGCTAAAATGAAGCGGAAAATCGAAGCTAAAGGCGGACTTTGGTAATCTATGTAAACTAACCGGCTTGGGGAAGGCAGCGGTAACTGCCTCCCGGGAAGTAACGAAAGTCACGGAGAGGATACCCCATGACTGATTTAATTCTATCACAAATCGAGCAAAAGTCAAGCCCTCGACAAGCCCCCCAGGGTAATGTGACCCCCTACCCTACTGCATCCGAAAAATTCATCTGCTGCGAATGCGAGCGGCCAGTGTTTTTATTGGACGCCGTGGTAAGCGGCGGCCTTGTCTATTGCTGGCCATGCGCAGAAAGCCGGGGACCGGGCAACCTCCTCCCGGTCCCCGGCGGTGGGGGGAATATGAGGCTGAGGGCCGAAATATGTTAGCGAGATTTCTTAAAAAGGGCATAGAAAACCCCAATATCACTTACGAAGAATTAGCAAGGGAGTTTAAATTCAAAGAGAGAAACCCATGACCTATCTTAAAGGCCGCCGCAAATTAATAGAGATATACTGGCTGGCCAGTGATATCGCCGACATGCAGCCATCCCGGTACGAGCGCGCCCAGACAAGGGGCTGTTTCGATCTCCGCTTCGTCGGCCCGAATTCCAAAGTCAGAATAATAAAGCCGGCTGAAAGGGAAAAATGAAACTCTTTATTGATATTTGTGTTAAAACTTGGGCCGCCTTCTCGGCTGTATTCGCGCTGGCCATCTTAATCAAAATCTACCAGGTGGGACAGGTATATTTTTACGAGCCCAGCAGGTTCATACTAATCTCGGAGATTGTTATCGTACCTGTCATCATACTGATAAGTCTTTGCTCAATCATCTTTCAGGTAATTCATTACATAAAAAAAGGGAATAAAAATGCTCAAAGTTGAACTCTTTCGCCGCGTCAACGAGCGTCGCCGGAAGCTCAAACTTAACCCCATTACACGAGAGGAATTTATCAAAGCAATCACAAACCTTGAATTGCTGGGTATGCTTACCACGGACGGAGAGCATTGCCATACAAAAGGCCAACAGGAAATATCAAGCGCCGGAGAGACCGAATGATATTTGATGATTTCGATATTTACTATCTCGCCAATACCCTTGCAACCACACAGCTCCGGCGTGAAGCGCGCCAGGCTGAACTGAAAGGCGGCGTCGATAACTATTTCAACGGCACACCCTACGCCGACGAATCTCCCTTCCCCTGGTCCGATTACGATAAAGCTTGCCGCGAGGCATTGAGGACTATCGAAAAACACAACAAGCGGTACCCAAAACCGGCGGCGCCCGGCAAGCACCTGGATATCGCCGGCATCAAAGCCCTGAATGATATCATAACCGTTATCGAGGGCTATACGCAGCTCCGGAAGTCCGGACATAACCGCTTTAACGGTCGGTGCCCTCTTCACGAAGATAAACACCCTTCGCTGACAGTCTATGCTGATAAACAAAGCTGGCATTGTTTCCAGTGTAATAGAGGTGGTGATGTTTTTGATTTCATCATGGCCGTCAATACCTGTGATTTCAGGCGGGCTGTGGAAATTCTCGGGGGAACATAGTGGATATAACAGACGCGAAAAAATACGTAGATATTTTCTACGTGGATGGTCACAGCCGCGAGGAAACAGTCGAACT
>CAZYBX010000280.1:0-1671 GCA_964645565.1 uncultured Planctomycetia bacterium
ATAACCCTCAGAGGCACATCTGAAAAGGCAATCATCCAATCCTTTGCCAGGCGAAACCGGCTTCTAAATCCCCATTTGGAACTTCCGGATCGCCGCGGCCTTCTATCGTATTCCACATAGTCCTGTTTGAACCCCAATCGGGCGATGAGCCCGATAAGAGAAGTGTTTCGCTCCCCGCATTCATTGACAGCCTTCACTACTTTTTTATCCAGCAGGAAAAAGTCTGCGCGCGACAGATCGATCCCCTCCTGACCGCCACCCTGCAGCCAGAACAATATTCCATAAAACATCTGCGCCGGCTTGCGGACATACCACGGCTCGTCTTTTCTGCTCTTTTTAATGCCCCACACTATATCGGCGCCGTCCTGCCATTTTGATAACATATCCTTAAGGCGCGCGGGGTCCTCCTGTCCGTCCGCTGATAAGTAAAAGGCAGCGTCTCCGTCGGACTCGGCAAGCCCGGCCCTTATCACGGTGTGGCTGCCGCAGCGTCTGCTCAAGCGGATACAAGTTGTCCCTGAGGCTTTGAGCCCCTTGACGGCCTCAAAGGTCCCATCGCTTGAATGGTCGTCTATCACGATGACCCGGACCTTGTCTACGCGCGGGATGCCCCGCACCGCGGACAGCAGCTCTTTTACGGTTTCCCTGATGCTCCCCGCTTCGTTGAACGCGGGTATTACGACGGACAATTTCATACGGACTGTCCTCCTGTCATTTTTTATGTCTTTTTACGATTATCTTCTGCCCGTTTATCTCGAACCAGGCAGGGTATTCTTCATTGTCGCACACCCTGATCAGGTCCCACGACTCGCTTAAGGTCTTCGAAGCGTCCAATTTGGAATCAAGCGGCGTCCTCTTTCTATAAAACACAGGCTCCCCGGTCTGCTCATAGGGCGAGATGTCCCCGTTTAAAAACTTCAACAGGCAATTGTCGATAAGCCTGCACATCAAAGCCAGGGCCTTTTCCCTCAGATCTTCCAGGACGTCCGTTTTTGATATCGGGCATCTTTCCTGGCCAAGCAGCCTGCCGGAATCCATTTCCTCCGTCAGCTCGAAAAAGCTGACGACAAGCTCTTTTTTGCCCTTCAATACGGTCCACTGCAAAGGCGCCCAACCTCGTCCTTCCGGAAGGGCCGACTCATGGAATCCCCATATTCCCAAACGCGCCACGCGTAAATATTCCGGTTTGATCAGATAATAGACTCCGCTGGCAAGGCAGATATCTGCCTCAGCCGATATCTCCTGCGGTTTCGTTATGATGTCGGCCTTGCACCCGAGTTTCCGTATATGCCCGGCCAACAGACGAGCCCTCGTTCCGATAACCTGCACGAAGTACTTTTTTTTCATTTACGCATTCCTTTATCGCAGAGCCTGGTTTTTCCGTTAAAGAACAAAAAATAAATTATTACCGCGCTTAACAAGACGACGCTTCCCTGCATTGCGTAAGAAAAGCCGGACATCTCGATTCCAAAATTCATAAAATATCTTTGACAAGGAAACTCCATCCTATTGGCCGCATCCCATACATTACATGGTTCGATCAAAAACCACACTTTAGAATACAAAAAAGAAAGTATTATAAGAAACCAGTAGCAGGAATTTTTCCATTTTGATTCATCGATCATTTTTACGGTAAACAATATAAAAAGAGGGAATAAATTAACTAAATGC
>CAZYBX010000281.1:0-1644 GCA_964645565.1 uncultured Planctomycetia bacterium
TATGCCGGGCTATTACGCATATTTGATGTCAAGTCTGCCTATGCTTTATTTCGGGGCTAAACCGCCTTTTTCCTTTGACAGGCTTCTGGAGATGTGCGAAGGCGTTGTCTCCCGAGAGGATATCGAAAGCGTCAAAATATCTACGATGATAGACGGCCGTGAAGGAGACAGACCGCCCGCCGCCCGCCCGCCCGCCGTAGATAAATGGCGCACCTTCGGGAGGACCCTGAGAAACGAACTGGTAAAGACAAGAGCCGTCCGTAAGAAATCGGATCCTGCCAGGTATATGAGAGGTGAACCGCGCACTGACCCATACCTCGCCCGCATCGCAGCGCACGCCCACAGATACACCTCGATCCTGGAAGCCGAGGAATACCTGGACAGGGAACGATGGAATTTTCTCGACGACCTCGGAGTGGGGAATTGTTTCGATATAGACTCTCTGATAGTGTACGCCAATAAACTACTGATACTGGAGCGCTGGAAGAGGATCGATGCGTTAGATAAGTCCGGAGCGCTTGAAAACACGCTGGCGCAAGAGGGGGCGGCATGACCGGCAAAAGAAAAGGCCGCGTAATAAAGATCAACGGCAACATGGTGAGCGCAAGCTTTGACGATTTTGTCGTTCAAAACGAAGTGGCCTATATTCTCCACGGCGAAGAGCGGCTTAAGGCGGAGGTGATACGCGTCCGCGGGAAAAACGCGGAGATGCAGGTCTTCGAGAGCACGGCCGGGCTTAAGGTGGGCGAGGAAGTGGAATTGACCAGCGACCTTCTTTCCGTGGAGCTGGGCCCCGGCCTACTGGGGCAGATATTCGACGGCCTGCAGAATCCGCTGCCTCAGCTGGCGGAAAAGTGCGGGTTCTTTTTAAAAAGAGGCGTCTACCTCGAAGCGCTGCCGGATGAGGCGGAATGGGAATTTACCCCTTCCGCGAAAAGGGGCGACAAGGTGCGGGCCGGGGGCAGATTGGGCCATGTCCCCGAGAAGATTTTCAAGCACTATATCATGGCGCCTTTCGGCCTAAAAGGCCCGCTTGAAGTCGTGGAGATAGCCGAAAAGGGACAATATGACTTAAAAAAGAGAATAGCCCGGCTCAAAGATGAGAACGGGAAGATACACGATGCCTTTTTACAGCAGATATGGCCGGTGAAGATACCTATAGAGGCCTATAGCGAAAAACTGAAGCCCGGCGCGCCTCTTGTGACCAAGATGCGCCTGATAGATTCCCTTTTCCCCGTAGCCAGAGGCGGGACATATTGTATCCCCGGGCCGTTCGGCGCGGGAAAGACGGTGCTCCAGCAATTGACGAGCCGTCACGCCGAGGCCGATATAGTCATAATAGCGGCCTGCGGCGAGCGCGCCGGAGAAGTGGTCGAGACGCTTAAGACGTTCCCCGGGATCACCGACCCTAAGACGGGCAGGCCGTTAAGCGACCGGACCGTGATCATCTGCAACACAAGTTCCATGCCGGTCGCGGCAAGGGAATCCAGCGTCTATACCGCCGTTACCATCGCCGAATATTATCGTCAGATGGGGCTCAATGTCTTGCTGCTCGCCGATTCCACGTCACGCTGGGCCCAGGCGATGAGGGAGATGTCGGGCCGTCTTGAGGAGATACCGGGAGAGGAGGCCTTCCCCGCGTAC
>CAZYBX010000282.1:0-1637 GCA_964645565.1 uncultured Planctomycetia bacterium
TTGCCTTTATGTCAGCGGCAAGCTGAATTTTTAGGTCATTGATCTCCTTTCTGATGACTGTTATTTCTCCGTTATATTTAGAGACTTTATTTACATCTTTGCTAAATAGTTAAACAAATAGACATAAAAAAACTGCCTATTTCTGAATTTTTAACAATTCTACAGTACCATAATGTATACCATATTTCGAAGAAAAATTCAAGAGTCAAAATCTTACTTTTTTATTTTTAACATATTTTCATTGTTACCCATATGTGTAGACTGGGCTTAATGGTTTTTGCCTCAGGGGAGGTGTCTGTACGCTAGGGTACCTCAAGGGGAAGTAGGATATTAACAGATTTTTTTACGGTTATTGCACTACATATTTACGTATCAATATGAACAGGTATATTGATGCGTAAGAATATAATGCCGAGAGAATATCGTCCGCCATTATGCCCAGGGAACCGGGAAGCCTCTCCAGCTTCTTTGCCGGGTATACCTTCATGACATCGAACAGCCTGAAAAGTACGAATCCGGCGATAAAATAGAAAGGCGTCTGCGGGATCAGGGTATAGAGCAGGAATATGCCGCAGACTTCGTCTATCACGATCCTCCTATCGTCTTTTTCGCCGAGTAATTCCGCCGCTTTACCTGAAGTAAAGAGGCCGAGGAATAGAAGAGATATAAATACGGCTAAAGGCAGGCTGGCGCTGTTTTTGATAAAAAGATAGAGGATGGCGCCTGCCAGGCTTCCCCATGTTCCCGGCATAAGAGGCAGATAGCCTACGAAAAAGAAGGTCGCTATAATCTTAATGAGATTTTTTCTCATAGAAGATCTCCATATTTCTGATAAAAATCGATACTCCGCTGATGAGGGTGAGGAGGACGGTGATAAACATCAGTAAAAATATTGCCAATTCAAGACGATACTGGGATCCCGGAGTCCAGAATTGAAGATAATACCCGAATTCCCGGAGTATTATAAATATTAATATAGTAAATATAGCTACCATTTGCGAGACTGTCTTATGTTTGCCCCCGAGAGACGCTTCGATGACCCTGTTTTTCTTCAACGCCATAAGCCGTATGCCCGTTATCACGAATTCCCTGAATATGATGATCATCACCATCCAGGCGGGTATGAGGCCCATCTCGACAAATGCCAGGAACGCCGAGAGCACCAGTACTTTATCCGCGATCGGATCCATGAACCTGCCGAAGTCGCTCACGAGGCCGCGCTTTTTCGCTATATAGCCGTCGAAATAATCCGTCAGCGCCGCGGCTATGAAGACGGCAAGCGCGATTATCTTACACGCCACGCCGTGCGCGAACAGGAAAAAAAGAAACACGACCGTCAGTATTATGCGTAATAATGTGAGCTTATTAGGTAAATTCATATGCCTACTGTTCTTTTAAGGGCATTGTCAGGCGTTCCTAAAAGGGCGCCATATTGTAAGCAATATTGATATTCCACGAGCGACTACAAAATTTAGCCTCGAACGAGTCAAAAAGAGGTTTCTAAAAGGACGGTGGATTGTCCGGCGGCACATACGTAGGTCCGGTACTTTCGCGAAGCGAAAGTACGAGCCGACGCGGCAGCGTCGAGCGAGTTCACCGTCCCCTCTTTTTGGCGAAGTGAGAGGCGTTAAGAATTT
>CAZYBX010000283.1:0-1615 GCA_964645565.1 uncultured Planctomycetia bacterium
GCTGTCGCAGGCCAGGTGCGGTGTCATAGAGCGCTTCGACGCCGACGGGGAGTATCGAATACAGCTCCTCGACCTCGGGGTTTCTCATCCTGACGCAGCCCTTCGTGACGTGCGTGCCGATAGTCGATTCATCCGTCGTCCCGTGTATCCCGTAACCCTCAATGTCGAACCCCATCCATCTTGTACCTAAAATATTATCCGGACTCTCGGGAGGCACTATCGCGCCGGTCTTGAACCATGTCGGGTTTTCCAGCTTGTTCTTTATCCTGTATGTCCCCGCAGGCGTAGCGTTATTCTCGCCCGTGGAGACCGTGTATGTCTTTATCACCTCTTCGTTCGACTTCAGCATAAGGATGTTCTGGGATTTATCCACAAGAACGCTGTATTTCGCGGTGGAGACCTTGAGCCTCATGCCGGGCTTTATGAGCGTGCCGGTCAGGTTGTTGCTCTTCATTATGAGCTCCACGGTCGTGCCGTATTCCGAGGCGATCCTGCTCAGCGTATCTCCGGGCTTTACTTCGTAGAAAACGCTGTCGGGGGTCTCGATGGGCGAAAAAAGTATTTTGATGTTGACATCATCCAGGCTTTTCCCGGCATCCTTCACCATGCCGCTTTCAGGGAATTTACTCAATATGTCCAAATACTTCTTTCTAGCGGAAAGGAGATCTCCCTTTTCTTCGCATTTTTTGGCTTCTTCATAGATAGGCTGCGCGTTGTCGGCAGGTTCCTGGTACGGTTCCACGACAGCCGGCGCATGACTCCTCCCGGGAACAAAGAGAAGCGCCGCTCCGGCGATGGCCGCAACGCATATACCGGCTATGATCAATCTCTTTTTCATATGCCCTATCGCCTCCGGACTTAAGTTTTGAAAAACAGGCCTATCAGTATTCCCAGGCCCGTCCCGGTAAGCACCTCTACCGGTGTATGGCCCAAGAGTTCTTTAAGTCTGTCCTCCTTAATCCTCTTTTTCCAATATATATCGTCCAGTATCTTATTCAATATCTCGGCCTGCTGGCCGCTGGCGCGCCTTACTCCCTGCGCGTCGAAAAGCACCACTACAGTGAATAATAAGGCGATCGCGAAAAGCGGGGAATCAAATCCGTTATGGAGGCCCACAGAGGTCGCCATTGCCGAAACAGCGGCCGCGTGGGAGCTGGGCATACCGCCCGTTCCCACAAACCACTTGAAGTTAAACCTCTTCTCCTTGACCACACCCACTAAGACCTTGATGCTCTGGGCGATAAACCAGGCAATGATTGTGGTAAAGAGGATATTAAATTGGCTGTTTGCTATATATGAGCGCATTTTGAATGAGATTTCTCTTGACCTGGAGTTTTATTATATTATAATCCCAATATAAAGGCAAGGGGGAAATATAATGGCGAAGGGACACAGGAAAAGAGCCCGCAGGGGCAAAAGAGTAAAGAAGTCCAACCGGGGAAATAGACCCAATTTTTAAGGACTATTATCGCTTTTTTCTCAAGGCGAAATCGATGTCTTCTTTTATCTCGCCTTCAACGCTCAGCTCCACGCTGCGGGAAGGAGGGCCGGCTATCTCATAGCCGGCAGGGATGCTGTCCGTATCTATCGTTATCTCCTGTTTCCTCCCCGGTAA
>CAZYBX010000284.1:0-1602 GCA_964645565.1 uncultured Planctomycetia bacterium
ATTCCTTCTTTTTCTCTTCCTGACACTTATCCGGGTGATACTTAAAAGCCAGCTTACGGTAAGCGGTCTTTACCTGCCCGATCGAGGCATTTTCGTCTACTCCCAAAATTGCGTAGTAATCTTTCGTATCCATAGTTTACTTTACGCTCAGTGCCTTCCTGAAAATATGTCCAGCCCGTTCATTATACATAGTAACCTTTAACGACGCCTCAATTTTATGCTCATTTTAAAATAATGATAAAAGCTCCCGACGCCATAAGGCAGATACCAAACCATTGATAGACGCCTAAGCGTTCCCCCAGGAATAAAAGCGATAAAACCACGGCAAAAACCAAACTCAATTTGTCAATAGGCGCCACTAATGACGCCGGCCCCGACTCCAATGCCCTGAAATAACAAAGCCAGGAAAGTCCGGTGGTAATTCCGGATAATACAAGAAATATCAGGCACCGCCTGTCGACGGTAAACGGATTCTTCCATTCCTGGCGCAATCCGATCAACGCGCCTAAAAAAACGAAGATGACAATAGTCCTTATGAACGTGGCCAGGTTGGACGGGATATCCTTGACCCCTATCTTCGCCAATACGGCCGTCATGCCGGCAAAAAAGGCGGACCCGACGGCAAATAACTTCCAGTCCAGCATCAAACCCTCCTATCCTTCTTCATATTTTCCTCATCTACGCTTTCGGAGATACGACGCGGACGGCGCGGGGGCAAAGCGTGACCGCGGCCGGCGTAGTGCCGAAAAACTCGCCGTCTATAGCCAGGTCTGCCGGAGGCTTACTCTCTATTTCGGTTTTCTTCGCCGGAAAGTATAAAACGCCCTTTTCCTTGATATGCCCGCCGGCCGCGATCTTCGATATGTTGGAAAAATCCCGTACTTTTGTCTGAGCCGGGATAATGGTTACGTTCAGCTCGCCGTCATCCAGACCTCTCTTGGGAGCGACCCACATATTGTTTTCCAATATCCACTCGGCATTTCCGATGAGGACCGCTTTTGTGTAGCCGCTGTATTCGTGGCCTTCGCAACGGATAGTCACGCGCGTGGGCCGGTAAACGATCATCCCTATGACCGCTCTAAGGTAGCGCGCCCTTCTTGGACCAAAGACCCTTTCCATCCATGGGCCCAGCATCCTGTACGATACCGCGGCAAAACCCGCGTTGCACGCGAGAAACGAGTATTTATGGGCCGGACTGCCGTTGACCAGGCAGTCGATCCGCATGATATCAAACGGCCTCATGTGCCCTTCACGCAATAAGCGAACCGCATCCTCGGCCGATCTGATGCCCAAATTGAAGGCCATGATATTGGTCGTTCCGCCCGGAACAACGGCCATCGCGGGTCTCGGCTCCGGACGTTCCATTATCCCCGACAATATATCACTGGCGGTGCCGTCACCGCCGATCGAGACAATAATATCATGGTCTTTGCAGCCGGCCGCTATCTCCCTGGCGTGACCGGACCGTTTTGTCATGACGACATCTTCCGGCCGCACCTCCCCGGGCCACGCTGAACGGAATCTCTTCCACATCTCGTCTCCATGGCCTCTGAAAGGATTAGTGTTGACAACATAAAGGTTTCTTGTCATCTGCTTATTAAC
>CAZYBX010000285.1:0-390 GCA_964645565.1 uncultured Planctomycetia bacterium
ACACCCTGGGATGCATGGAAAGCGCTCCGGAAAAATTATTCCCCGATTCTATGTCCTTCATTATCGCCGCTATAGTGTCCTTAAGGACCCTGGAATTCGTCTGGGTCTCGATAGCGTCGAGGCCGGACAATAGAGGCAGGCCTGCCTTGAGGAGAGTCGCCAGCTGCCTTGTGAAAAGGATCATGTCTTCGTCCTTCACGCGGCCGAATAAGTTCAATCTTTTGCCGATCTCGAATCTAAACTCTTTTTTAAACGGTTCTACGCTTATGGGCGCGTAACCCATCTTTCTCAGATTGCTGACAACGGCCTTCTCATCCTCCCCAGCCAAGGTGCCCGCCGCGGCCTTTCCGAATTTATCCCTCGCTTTATAGGTATACTCAGGCATATCCT
>CAZYBX010000285.1:400-1599 GCA_964645565.1 uncultured Planctomycetia bacterium
CATTCCGCTTCCTGCCAGTCCTCGGTCGTTATAGTGACCTCCCCGCCGGAAAATGTGAAGCCCGGCGTCAGGGGGTCATAGATGTCTTCGTTATAAGTGATAGTAAAATTGCTGCCGTCTCTCATATTGATATTATTACCCGCTATAATAGTCCCGTTAAAACCTTTCTGATAGGTATCCCCGCCGAAACTCCCGGAGCCGCTCATATTTTTGAGATAATCGAAAGTGATGTTGTTCTCCGCCATGACGAGTCCGTTTATGCTGCTGTTCCGGAGCCCCACTCTCTGCGCGGGCGAGCCCGTATCGGTGCTTTTGATGTTTGTCCCGGCATAAAGCGCTGGGTAATTCTCCCCGGGCGCGTAAAGGTCAGGGTCTATCAATACGCCGGTCGTCTTTCCGTCGAAAATTATCTTCTTCTCGGAGATGATCGTCCCCTCTATCCTCGCGTTATCGCCTATAGTGGCCGTCTTCGTCACATACCACACCCCCGTATATGTGGCTCCTGAAAAAGTTTTATTAGTAACTACCTGTCCCGCGGCATCGGCTTCGTCATAGTATCCTGTCAATGTCAATGAAGGGTTGATCTTGTCCTGGTCATCGCCTTCGGTTATAGTCCCGTTGATCGTCATACTGTCATACTTCTTAACAGATGTAAAACAGCTTACATTGCCGTTGACCGTGCCCGAAGAGCTGTCGAATGTGACATGCGCGCCGTCGGCGTGTATGGCGCGCTCCAGGGCGCTTGAAACTACTATGGCGGTCTCTTCTATCCTCCTGATCACGCTCGCGCCGTTCACATCCGTGATACTGCCGGTAGAGGTGAGCGTATATGTGTCATCGGATTTGACTATAGCCACCGAATAACTTCCGGACGCGATGCTTCCGGTCACGGGGGTAGTGGGCGCGTCCCTGAAGTCGGAGTCGTCTTTGAGCTGATAGAGCACGTCCTGTATCCCGGCTTCGGCTATATAGAAAGCCCGCGCGGATAAGAGGTTCTCCACGGAGATCTCTATATCCGATGAGAGCATCGCGACGCCCACGACGCCCAGCGCCGCCAGCAGAACGACGATAAATATCGCTATGATCAATCCCAGACCTTTGTTATCCATATGCCGCCCTTGGCAAAGAAACCGGCAAACCGTCAAAAAAAAGGGGACAGGCTACTTTTTTGTAGCTTGTCAAATAGGGCAAAAAAGTAG
>CAZYBX010000286.1:0-1563 GCA_964645565.1 uncultured Planctomycetia bacterium
GGAGTGTCCCTAAGTGGCACGTCCCCAAGTGGCACGTCCCTAAAAGGGCGCCATATTTATATAAGGATTGATCATGCAGAAGGAAAAGGTAAACGAGGTATTCGCGATAGTGCTTCTGACGGTAGGCGTGTTCATCTTTCTAAGCCTTATCACGTTTGACGCCGCGGACA
Source organism: uncultured Planctomycetia bacterium (assembly GCA_964645565.1). Lineage (GTDB taxonomy): Bacteria > Omnitrophota > Gorgyraeia > JAHIPI01 > JAHIPI01 > BS750m-G14. The sequence goes on from CAZYBX010000286.1 coordinate 171, forward strand.
TCTCTTTATACTCTTCGCCTCCCAATTCCCCCGTCAAGAATTTCGCCGGGCCCGTGGGCGCTTACACGGGCGGCATATTGTTTTTTCTTATGGGCATCTCGGCCTATGTGATCCCGATATTATTTTTTATCTGGGGTATAAACAGAATGTTCGGGACGGTGGCGCAGCGGCTGTCCACGCGTATAGCCGGGACAGTGATATTGATCCTGTCGCTCAGCTCGCTGGCCAGCATTATAATCGACGGCAGCGAAATGGAGCAATTCAGGTACGGCGGGACATTCGGCTTCTATTTATCCAATCTGATGGTAAAATATTTCGGGGCCATGGGTTCTTATATAATCCTGACGGCTCTGCTGGTGCTTTCCATGGTCCTGGCTACGGAGTTTATGATCTTCCCTATAGCTTTAAGGTTGAAGAACGCCGTCGTTGCCTTGTCCGGTAAGATCATGTCCAGGTTCAGCGAGCCGGCCCTGAAGTATGAGGTAAATAAGAGGCCGGTCTCCAAGGCTCCGAAGGCCGCCGGGATAATATCGGCCGTAAAAGAAAAGATGTCGAAAGAAAGGCCGCGAAAAGATAATGTTTCCGCGGAAAAGACGCCGGGCGAAGAGAGAGACGAAAGGGAGATCGAAGTAACTATCCACAAATCGCCGAAAGCCGGGGAAAAAGAGGCGAAGGCCGCGGCGGCGGCTTCCTCAAAGCCCGTCATGTCAAAGAAAAAAGACGAAGGAGAGATATATGATCTGCCTTCGCTCGACCTGCTCGACTCGCCGCCGCCGATCGAAGAGAGAAAGATAAAAGAGGACTTAAAGACCAATTCCGAGATAGTGGAATCGACACTCGCGGATTTTGACATAGAAACCAAGGTGGTGCGCGTGGAGCAGGGACCGGTCATAACGCGCTATGAGCTGGAACCGGCGCCCGGCGTGAAGATCAGCAGGATCACCAACTTAAGCGACAATATATCGCTTGCGATGAAGGCCCAGAGCGTGCGGATAGTGGCGCCGATACCGGGTAAGGGTACGGTAGGCGTAGAAGTCCCCAATTCCTCCTCCAGCATAGTTTTCCTGAGAGAAATATTGGAATCCGGGGAGTTCAAAGGCTCGTCATCAAAGTTGTCCCTTGCGCTCGGAAAGGATATTACGGGAAAGTCCGTTATCGCCGATCTGGGAGATATGCCCCATCTTCTGATAGCGGGCACCACAGGCTCGGGAAAGACAGTCTGCGTCAATTGCATAATGACGAGTTTTCTTTTTAACATGAAGCCCGATGAAGTCAAGTTCCTTTTAATAGACCCCAAGATGGTGGAACTCGCGGTCTTTAACGGCCTTCCGCATCTGTTATGCCCTGTTGTGACGGACGCAAAGAAGGCGGCCGCGTCCCTTAACTGGGTCGT
>CAZYBX010000287.1:0-1554 GCA_964645565.1 uncultured Planctomycetia bacterium
TATGGGTACTTATGGAACTTATTTTTTGATCAACTGTGGTCTTTGCCGGGAAGAGCCTTTAGAAAATTGTTAAGGCAAATAAAAAAATACGGCGTTGACCATACCCATAAATGACAAATGCAATGTTCAATATCGCTGATCGCAAATGAGAATACTTCAGGTAATCCATTCAGTTGAACCGGCCGGCGGAGGACCGATTGAGTCTGCCCTGCAGATAGAGTCGGTTCTCTCTGAGATGGGTCATAGGTCTGCAATAGCATCCCTTGATGCGCCGGATGCGCCGTCGGTCAAAGAATCCAAAGGTGAAAGGATCGCGCTGGGCCCTCCCTTTTTGCATTACGGTTATTCTTCGCGGTTTACGCAGTGGCTGCGGGAACATTCGGATGAATATGACGCCGTGATAGTGCACGGTATTTGGCAATATTCGAGCTATGGAACCTGGAAGGCGCTAAGAGGCGGCAAGACACCTTATTTTGTATGCGTCCACGGCATGCTTGATCCCTGGTTTAAACGAAGGTATCCATTGAAGCATATTAAAAAATGGCTCTACTGGCCCTGGGCGGAATATAAGGTCCTGCGCGATGCGCGGGCGGTGTTTTATTGCTGCGAACAGGAAAGGCTTTTGGCGCGTCGATCGTTCCGGCTGTACAAATGCAGAGAAGATGTAGTCTGTTATTACGGAACCGCTTTGCCTCCCGGCGACAAAGATGCCAAAAAAGAAATTTTTTGGAATAGGTTTCCGCATTTGCGTAATAAACGGTTGATCTTGTTTTTGGGCCGTATACATCCGAAGAAAGGGTGCGACCTGCTTATAGAATCTTTTGCCGGCATATCAAAGAAAAACACATATCTTCACCTGGTGATTGCGGGGCCCGACCAAATAGGCTGGCAGCAGACACTTCAAGGTTTGAGCAGGAAATCAGGGATAAGTGATAGGATTACCTGGGCAGGAATGTTGACGGATGATTTGAAGTGGGGCGCTTTCTATGCGTCGGAAGTATTTATATTGCCGTCACACCAGGAGAATTTCGGCGTGGCGATAGCGGAGGCTCTCGCGTGCGGCCTTCCCGTTTTAATCACCGATAAGATAAACATAGCCCGTGAAATCAAAGCTGACGGCGCCGCTTTTGTCGGCAATGACGATTTAAAAGGCATAACCGAGTCGCTCGAGAATTGGCTGGCATTGACGCCGCGTGAATATGAAGCCATGAGGGAAAGGGCCGGGAAATGTTTTTTAAAAAGATACGAAATCCACAAATCAGTGCGCAACGTAATAGATACTCTGCGTAAACACGGCGCAGGTTTGTAATAAAAATGAGGATACGGCTCGATGCAGGAAAGCACCGAAAAAACAGATAAGGGATGGCAAAGAATCCCGCATTCTTATACATTGCCCGCGATTAAATATCTGTTGCCCCAAGACAGGCGTCTGAAAATACTGGATGTTGGGTGCGGCAACGGATATATCACGAATCAGATGGCTGTCCTCGGCCACGATATCATCGCCATCGATATCAATAGCAGGCTTATTGCTATCGCGCGAGAAAATTATCC
>CAZYBX010000288.1:0-1520 GCA_964645565.1 uncultured Planctomycetia bacterium
TTAACCTCTTATCCTTCAGTAAATGCCCCCACAATTCTACCGCCTTTCCGGCGCTCACGTAAAGTTCGTAGCCCAATTCACCCGTGTAGCCGGTGCGGCTGACGATATTCCTCTCGCCTAAAACATCGAAGTAGTCAAACGTATAATATTTCAGCCGTTCGATGCCGGGATCTATCGACTCCGCGGCGATATCGCGCGCGAGAGGCCCCTGCAGGTCGAGCTTCGCCGTTTTATCGGAACGGTTTTCAAGGACCGCGCCTTTTTTAAGATTGCCTTTAATATGGCTGAAATCTTTTTCGATGGTCGCGGAATTTACGACTATCATCCATTCGTCTTGTGAGATCCTATAGACGATGAGATCGTCCTTTACGCCGCCTTTTTCGTTCAGCATAGGGCCGTAACGGCATTTCCCGACGGACATATTTCCTATCGGAAAGGTAAAAATCTTTTCAAGGCCGGAGGCCGCAGGATCGCCTTTGACATAGAACTCCCCCATATGGCAGATGTCAAACAGGGACGCCCGCGTCCTGGTATGATTGTGCTCGGCTATGATGCCCTCGTACTGGACAGGCATGTTCCATCCGGCGAAAGGAACCATCCTGGCGTTCAGTTTCAGGTGTTCGTTCAGAAGCGGCGTGGATTTTAAGTCGGTGTTTTGCATAAAAAAATCCTGAGTGAAAACCCAGGCATACGATTTTCATCGCTTTGTTCACTTCACCATGGTCAGTTCCATGAAGCCAGAAGCGCGACTGTTATTTTATTGATATAATTATATTACTTACGCGGAGATTTGTAAAGTTTAAAAATATACGGGCGCTCTTTATCGCTTGAAATGGCCGACTATCCGCGCTTCCCCCAGCACGTGGCCTTCCATGGCCGATAGAAGCTGTTTTTTGGTCGCGCCGGGCTCGATATCAAGCATCGCATCAAGCGCGTATAGCTTGAAAAAATATCTGTGCGGGCCTCCCGGGGGCGGGCACGGGCCGCCGTAGCCTATCTTCCTGAAATCGGTTATCCCCTGCTTCGCTCCGGTTGAAAGGACTTCATCCGCAGGCACGGCTTCCGGCAGTTCGCTGACATCCGCGGGTATATCATAGACTACCCAGTGCACCCAGGTCATCATCGGCGCGTCAGGGTCGTCGCAGATCAACGCGAGACTTTCCGTCCCGCTGGGGATATCGCTCCAGCTCAACTGCGGGGATATGTCCTCTCCCTTACAGGTGTATTTCGGGTCCATTACGCCTCCGTCCCTGAAGGCCTCGCTCTTTATCTCCAATGCCATAACATCACCTCCCGCGAATAACATAAAAGCCAAAACCAACAATATGGCAAGCTTTATTTTCATATTGCCACCTCCTGTTTATCGTTATTTTGATTTTATCACAACGGAAGGGCATTAACAAGAGGAAAGGGCGACCTGTTCCTAATCGGCACACTGATGGGGACACTCACCGAAGGTGAGTGTCCCCAAGGGCGGCATATTGTGAGCGATATTGATATGCCGCGAGCGACTACAAAAT
>CAZYBX010000289.1:0-1519 GCA_964645565.1 uncultured Planctomycetia bacterium
ATAGCCGATAGCGACAGGCTGGAGCAGAAGTCATTATATGAGCTCCTTTGCCGCTATGAATACAAGCCGGACATCGCGGAATCGGCGAAGGACGCTCTATCGCGCATCGAAGAGAACTATTATAACGTCGTCCTTACCGACATAAACAATCCGGGAAGCATAGAGCTTCTGGCGGAGGTCAGGAAAAAGGCCTACCCGTCCAACTTCATCATACTCACCTCCTACGGCAACGTAGAGGCGGCAGTGAACAGCATAAAGCTGGGCGCCTTTGACTACCTCGTAAAACCCGTCGAAGACGACAAGATAATCAGATGCATCGAAAAGGCGGTCGCCAATCCCCCGAAGTACGAAGCCAAGCCCGTCCATGTGAAAAAAGTTAACAGAAAAGAAGCCGCGTACCACGGCATCGTGGGCACGAGCCGGTCGATGAAGGATATATATACGATACTGGAGCGGATCTCGAACTCGAGGGCCACGGTCCTCTTGCGCGGAGAGAGCGGCACGGGCAAGCGGCTCATAGCGCACGCCCTGCATCAGGCCGACAGGAAGCGCAGGGGAAGGCCGCTGGTGGAGATATCGTGCGGCGCCCTGCCGCGGGAGATCATCGAGAGCGAACTGTTCGGGCACGCCAAAGGCGCGTTTACCGGCGCGATAAACGACCGTAAGGGCCGCTTTGAGATGGCGAACGGCGGCACGGTGCTGTTGGACGATATAGATTCGCTCGCGCTGGAGCTGCAGGTGAAGCTGTTGAGGGTGCTGCAGGATAAGGAATTCGAACGCGTCGGCGAGAGTCAGACGGTAAAAATAGACGTGCGTATTATCGCGGCCACGAATCAGGACCTCGAACTGTCGGTCGAGGAAAAGAAGTTCAGGGAAGACTTATACTACCGCCTGAACGTGATATCCATAAATATCCCGCCTTTGCGGGAGCGCAAAGGCGACATCCCCATGCTCGCGGAGCATTTCATAAATATGTTCGCCGGGGAGAACAGTAAGAAGATAAGCGGTATCGACGAAGTCGTCCTGCCGATGCTTACGGCATACCATTGGCCGGGCAATATCAGAGAGCTCGAGAACATCATCGAGCGCGCCGTCATACTTGATACCGACGGAATAATCTCGAAAGACGACCTCCCCGAAGTCATCGCGGGCGGGGGGGCGTTTATAAGCGCCGCCGGACTGGGAGAGAAGGTCATAGAGGTCTTTTCGTCGCTGAAGACCGCGCTCCAGGAGCCCGAGAAGGTCCACATATTGCGGGTCCTCAAGGAAGTGGGCTGGAACAAGAAGAAGGCGGCGGACAGATTGGGAGTAAACCGCACCACCCTTTACAATAAACTGCGGAAATACAATATTACTCCTGAGGCGGAAAAAAAGCAGGCTTGATGGTCCTCCGGAGTCAAAATAGGACTCATTCGCATTCATGTTCCAGGACGAGCCGAATATATTAGAGATAGTCGATCTTGTTGAATGGCAGAAGATCCAAGACGCTTTTGCCAACGCCCTCGAAGTCACCCTCCAG
>CAZYBX010000290.1:0-1508 GCA_964645565.1 uncultured Planctomycetia bacterium
ACGACGAAAAGGGCATAGACGAGAAGAAGCTCGCTTATGTCTTCGAGCTTAAGAATGTGAGGCGGGGCCGCATAAAGGAATATGCGGAAAAATTCGGCTGTAAATACATCGAAGGCCAGAAGCCATGGGCCGTAAAATGCGATGCCGCGTTCCCCAGCGCCACGCAGAACGAGATAGACGAAAAAGACGCGAAGACGCTCGTAAAGAACGGCTGCCTAGCCATCGGAGAAGGCGCCAACATGCCGACCACTCCGGAAGGCATAGAGGTGTTCCAGGAAGCGAAGATCGCTTATGCGCCGGGCAAAGCGGCGAACGCCGGCGGAGTCGCGACCTCGGGGCTCGAGATGTCGCAGAACAGCATGCGTATATCATGGACCCGCGAAGAGGTCGATAAGAGATTGCACGATATCATGGTCGCCATACATGAACAGTGCGTCAGATACGGAAAGAAAGGCACCTATATCAATTACGTAGACGGCGCGAACATCGGCGGTTTCGTAAAGGTCGCGGACGCCATGCTGGATCAAGGAGTCGTGTAAAAAAGAGATAGGGCTTTTAGTTTAAATGACACACGCTTTTTCCGAAAAAAGGGCGCCTTTTATATAGGAAGGTGCCTTTTTTTTGTGCAACGTAAGCGCATCGGTGATATAATAAACACTAAAAAGAGGGGATAGACTATGCCAAGGAGAAAAGACATCCATAAGGTGCTTATCATAGGTTCGGGGCCGATAATCATCGGCCAGGCGTGCGAATTCGACTATTCGGGTACACAGGCGTGTAAGGCCTTGAAAGAAGAGGGGTTCGAGGTAGTATTGGTAAACTCCAATCCTGCCACTATCATGACCGACCCGAATATGGCGCATAAGACATATATCGAACCGCTTACGGTGGAGAGCCTTGAAAGGGTCATAAGTATCGAAAGGCCCGACGGACTTCTTCCGAACCTCGGAGGGCAGACAGGCCTTAACCTGGCGTCCAGCCTTTATAAGGAAGGGATATTGCAAAAATACGGCGTCGAGATAATCGGGGTAAAAGCCGACGCCATAGAAAGAGGCGAAGACCGCACCGCGTTCAAAGAGACGATGAACAAGCTGAATATCGCCATGCCAAGGTCGAAGGCCTGTAATTCCGTCGAGGAGGCCGAAAAAATAGCGGAAGAGCTCGGATATCCGGTTGTTTTGCGGCCCGCGTACACGCTGGGCGGCACAGGCGGCGGGATGGCTTACAATATAGAGGAACTCAGGACGATCGTCGCCCGGGGTCTGGCCGCGAGCATGGTCCATCAGGTATTGGTGGAAGAATCGGTGCTCGGCTGGGAAGAGCTGGAGTTAGAGGTGGTCAGGGACGAAAAGAACCAGAAAATAACAGTTTGTTTCATAGAAAATATAGACGCGATGGGCGTCCATACGGGCGACAGCTTCTGTTCCGCGCCCATGCTGACCGTGCCTGAGCCTCTCCAGAAAAAGATGCAGGACCTCTGCTATAAGATAGTGGACGCGATCGGGGTG